>DUVZ01000130.1 GCA_012840785.1 Bacteroidales bacterium | reverse complement strand
CTTTTATTAAAAAGGCGGTGATAATAGTAAATAGAATGATATTGGCTATAAGACTTGACACAATGTTTACCTGTTCTTGTGGTAAACTTTGAAAAGCTATCACAGTTAAGGCAATAATTGATGCAAGACCACCAAAGAAACCAAGAATAGCTTTGTTGAATATGTTGATTCGTTGTTTTATACAAACAGCTAGTGTGCCTACTAGTGTAGCAACAAAAGTAGCCATCATAATTGGAATAAAGATGTCGGAGGGATTGGCAGCGCCCATTTGTGCTCTATATACCATCACAGATATTGGAATAAGGGTAAGTCCTGATGCATTTAGCACCAAGAACATTATCATTGGGTTGGAGGCTTGTTTTTTGTTAGGATTTATTCTTTGTAGCTCATCCATTGCCTTCAACCCAAATGGGGTTGCAGCATTGTCGAGACCTAGCATATTTGCTGAAATATTCATCAATATAGCAGCCGATGCAGGATGTCCTTTAGGTATATCAGGAAATAGTTTGGTAAACAGTGGTGCAGCAGCACGAGAAAAGAGTTTAATCATTCCTCCCCGTTCACCAATTTTCATCATACCCAACCAAAGCGAAAGAACCCCTGTAAGACCCAAAGATATTTCAAATCCAAGCTTTGCAGTTTCAAATGTAGAGTTCATTATATCTGTGAAGATACCCACATCACCAAAAAAAACGAGCTTGATGAGTGCCACCACAAATGCTATGAGAAAGAAGCCAATCCATATATAATTTAAAACCATACGCTTAGTAGATGATTGCTACGAGCTGCAATTGCTCATAAATAGTGAAATATGAAGTCAAAGTTACTCTTTTATTTGGTTAGATAAAAGAATTATTTCTATCTTTATGGTCTATGTTAACTTTTTAGGTATGCGTTGGAAAGACTATCTTTATTTTTCTCCTGCTGAAAAAATCGCTGTCTTAATTTTGGCAGTGATTATTGTGCTCTCTTTTGGACTCAATGTCTTATTATCGAGGAGAAGTAGCGAGCCTATTTCTATTCCTCAGAATGATTCTCTTATTGCTGCTTTTGAGCGCTTGCAAGAGAGCCTTGTAGATAAAGAGATTAAGTCGAGAAGCTATGATAATAAACCTACTGTAGCGTCTAAGAAAAACAGACCCAACGAAAGAGTTAGTAGTTCAAATCGATCTAGTCAATCGACAAACAACACCCAGAAGCCAAGGTATATAAGGCAAGAGAAGTTTACAGAACCCGGCTCTATCAGCTTGAATGAAACCGATACAACAGAATGGAAGAAGGTGCCAGGTATTGGCAGTTCTTTTTCTCGTAGGATTGTTAAATATAGGAGTTTATTGGGTGGATATGTTTCTATCAACCAGTTGAAAGAGGTATATGGAGTAACTGATGAGCTATTTGATGCTATTGCTCCTTTCATTCATGAAGATGGTAGCGATATAGGTGATTTTGCAAAGATAAACATCAATCAATTAGAATTCAAAGAGATACTTGCCCATCCCTATATCAATTATGAGCAAACCAAGGCTATAGTTAACCTGCGCAGACGTATTGGAGCCATTACATCAACTAATCAGTTAGCAATGTTGGATGAGTTTACATCCGAAGACATTGAGAGAATTACTCCTTATTTAGAATTTTAAAATTCACTCTTCATATTTTGACTAATTATTAACAACAAATTAAGATACAGGTTGTTTATATTTAATAGTACATCTTCACTCATTATTTTAATACCAATTTGATTATGCGAAACATATTTTCAAGTGCTTTATCCTTTCTATTAACAGTCTTAATAGGAGTTACTTTTGCTTCGTGCAAAACAGAAAGTTCAAAACAGATAGACCCAGAATTTGCTCAGTATATTTCGGGTTTTACTTATGGCACAATTTCCCCTCAGTCTTACATTCAGGTTGAGTTGGCACAAGAGATGCCAACTGTTGAATTGAATGCAGAGGTGAAAGATAAACTGTTCTCTTTCTCTCCCAATATAAAGGGGAAGACTGTTTGGATAAATTCACGAACTATTCGCTTTATACCAGATGTAAAGGAGCTTAAAATGGGTAAGGAGTATGTAGCAAAGTTGCAGTTAGACAAACTATTAAAGGTGGAAGATAAGTTTCGTGCTTTCAACTTTCATTTCAAAGTGAGTGAACAGAACTATAGTTTCGATTTACTGCCTTATATGCCCATAAACACCAGTGATTTAAACTGGAACCGTGTAGAAGGAACTTTGAAATTGGTAAACGCTGCACCGATTGAAGATATACAAAAGATGTTTTCGCTTAAAGGTGCAAATAGAGAGGCTAGAATAAATGTGATGCCATTGAGTGAAACGTCTTATCGCATTGTTGTGGATAGTATAGAGAGAACCACTGAAGTGAAATCTTACACGTTGCATATTGATGGTAAATCAATTGATGTGAAGAAATCGGATAAGCAGGCAATAGAGCTTACAGCTATCCCTGAAACAGAATTGGAGGTTGTAGATGTTAGAATGTACGATGATGGTAGCCAAAGTGTGCGTGCAACTTTTAGTAGCCCTTTGGCACTAGATCAAGATATGAAAGGGCTTATTGTAGCTTCAGGGGTCAATAGCTTTACATACAGGATCGATAAAAATGTACTCTACATCTATCCAGAAACATTTCCTAAAGGAGAATTTAATCTACAATTGAACGAGGGGATTAAAAACAATATTGGACTTGGATTGACTAAAGATTACACCTATCAATTGAAAGTGGATGACGAGAAGCCTCAAATAAAAGTAGAGAAAAGTGGCAATATACTTCCCAATTCAGAACAGCTTACACTGCCCTTTAGTGCAGTAAATTTGTGGGCTGTGGATTTAAAAATAATAAAAATATACGAAGACAACATACTCTATTACCTACAGTCGGGTTCTTTATCTGATAATTCATCAGGAGAGAT
>DUVZ01000129.1 GCA_012840785.1 Bacteroidales bacterium | reverse complement strand
TCTCATACGACATATAGCCCACCTTTGCCCCGTTTCTACTGGCAATGGCAAACTGGTGCCCCCTGTTCATCTGCTCCTCTAGCGCACTGTGGCTATACATCATCTCCATCATATACGCTATCTGGCTAGCAGACAAAATAGAGACAAACGCTACAGGCCAATACTCCTGTGCAAGCGCCCTAATGGTGGGTATGTGCTGTTTGTTTACTTTTACAACCTCTATCATCTTTGCTACCTATTAATATGCTGAATCAAAAGTACAAAAAAAGTTTTGTTAAATAAAACAGTATATGCTATCGTAAGACTTTGATTTCTTTCATTGGATTGATAATTGGTAATTAGTTATAAATAGTCCCACCCCTAAAATTAGGACTGGGACTCTTTAGTTACATAACAAAAATAGTTAAGTGTTATATTGTTTACACCTCATCTAGTAGAGTGTTAACAGCATCAGTGTCAAATTGATACCAGTCTCCTGTTACTGCATCTACTACAATAGGAATCATTCCACCTAAAACATCAAGTATAACCCATTTAACACCAACTTTTCCTTTTAAATGTTTTGTTATCGGTTTATAGCCTTCTTTTCTGTACTCTATTGAGTACGTTTTTGATGCATCCAATTCAAGTTGTAATGGTGTACTGCCCATTCTTTCTCCATTTATATAAATTTCAGCATTTTCAGGAGTAGATCTAATAGCAATAGATTTGTTGCTAGAACTAAATAAGGTTGCACAACTTGTAGCACCTATAAGGAGCAGAGCAAGTAACGAAAAACAAATGATTTTTTTCATAATAAAAAAACAAATAATAAATAATGCCTACTTCAGAATTTTTATGTTGGCTTTTTGGCATATTCCCAACCAATATTTATTGTTATTTGTATTTAAGTTAACTTGATTAACTTTAATATTTTGGCAAATGTAAATAAAAAAAGATGAAGTGCAAAAAAAACTTGCATATATTAAATAGTTTTAAGAGTCTTGTTGCCGATAAACACAATGCCTTAAATCTAGAAATGAACTCTACCTTAAAAATTGAGTGAATCACTTTTTCAATCAAGGGTTAATAATCAGTTTAATAAATGTGCTTAAGTTTCTTATCCATAGTTTCTGTATGCTCATTTCTATACTTAGGTGGTTCTTCTAATACAGTTTCATTAACTTCTTCTCTATTACTATCCTCATCGTTGGTTAATGCTGTTTACATCTTGAATAGGGAGTGTAATCCATTAGTGTAGTTTGCATTTATTATCTAAGTTTTTAAAGAGATGTTTGAGATTAAGTTGTGGTGTCCATCGTTGGTACAGATATTGTTATATGCTTTTACTTATTATTGTTAATGATACTGATGGGTTTCAGCGTGAGTCTGAGACTAGCTAGGAAAAGATGCTTGTGACTCTATTGCCTATCAATTTATTCTGCCCTATTTCTATCTGCATTCGAGCTAGTACAGGACCAAATAATATAACTATTTGAATTATTGTGTTGATATAAAAAAGTAAAGTAATATTGTTTAAGGACTTGTTGCTATATGCTTGGTTAAAAAAGTTTTGTTAAATAAAACAGATATCAATAGTGTATCAAGTAAAATCATTTTCTATCTTTGTATATAAACGATAAGTCTAATAAAACTACTAGTATATATGTCAACAAAATGCCCTTTGTGTGGAGATAGCAAATCAGATGATAGTCTGTTTTGTGCCAATTGTACCGAGAAGCTAAACAGCGAGTATGAGGTGGATGTGCCTACAGCTGAATCCAGTGAAGAGCACACAGACAATATAGCCCCCAATAGTAAAGATAAAACAGAGGAGACAAACCAACCCACACCTGAAGAAGAAAAGCGTGATAAAAAACCCTCTCAAGATGAGCTGCAGGGTGGGGATGAAGCATCAGACCAGTCAGAAGTAGAAGACGACTCCCATACAGCCCAACCCGCAATAGAAGAGCGCAGAAAGATAGTTGCAGCCCCCAGTTTCGATAAAAAAGCCTGGAAAAGACAGAGAGAAGACAAGCGAACCGACTCTGATAAAACCCTTTACCAACTATCGAAAGAGCGAAAGGGCAACAAAACACTTGCTATAGTATCCATAATTATTGTGTTGGTGCTAGCCCTTGCCGCAAGTTTGTATGTCTACAACAACAATGTAATAAGTGCCAATTTAGAACGTTCGGCATGGGAAGTAGCCCAGCGAGAAAACACAGTGGATGGTTACCTCATTTACATGAATGCATACCCACAAGGCACCTTTTTTGATGAGGCATACAGCAGCATCAATCAATTGAGAAGCAGAGAGGAACAAGCATTTGAAAACCTAAAAACATCAGAGAATACAATCGAATTTACAGATTTTCTAGAGCGCTATCCTAAAAGTCCGTTTCTGCGCTTGGTAAAAAGCAGACTCGACTCCCTCATGTGGCAATCATCGCTCAAAGAAAACACAGCAGAGGCATACACCCACTATATTGATCAAGCCAACTCCCAGGTGATATTGGGAAACTACATAGGGCAGGCAGAAAAAAGATACAAAATGCTA
>DUVZ01000128.1 GCA_012840785.1 Bacteroidales bacterium | reverse complement strand
CCACACCAACACAAACCCAAAACAAAAAGCCCCACACCAAAAGCGATGCAGGGCTCTATATTGTATAATGTTTGTGCTGTTTATTCGTTGATCAGTTTGGGAATGGTGTAATCAAAATCCCAGTTTACTACTGATAATACTTCGTCGAGAGGGAAAAGGGCATTTAACCGAAAACTTGGCGTTATTTCAATCCGCTTATCATCTATTTTAAGTGTGTAAGCATTAGTTAATGTTTCCATGGCAATCTTATGATGCTTATTATGCTCATTTGCATTTGCTTTTTCAATTATCTGCTCAACAAAATAATCAATCGTGACGTCCTCATTATATGAACTTATAAATTCGCTTATTTCAATAGTGCCACATTGTGAGTTTATAGTCAGACACCGGCTACCGTTCTCTTCAATCTCATCAATGAAAGCTTCCAATTTACTTAATTGCTTTGGTGTAATACTCTCGTCGATATCCCAAAAACCTGATGCAGTGTAAGTAAAAGTAAAACCATCGATACCTTTGCCATTCTGATAGGATTCATACTGCTCTTGGCTTATAACTTCTCTTTCTAATAGGTTTTTATGCAGATTATCCAATTTACTGTGTGGGTATTCTTTGAAAGCCAAAATGGATAGTTGTGATGGGTTGTGGAACAAGAAAGAAACCTCGACTTCCATCGGATAGTTTGTATCGACATCTTTGTCCCAAACAAATTCTAAACCACTTATCAATATTTTATCATCAACTGAAAAACTACCGAAATTGCGAAAAGACCCTTGGTAAAACTCACGTCCAATGTCGGTCTCAGATGATGGTATAGTGTGAAGCTTTTGAATAGCTGAATCTAAATACCTGTGCGCTATTAAATATTTAAGGAGCTCTGCTCCGCTTTCAAATTTAAGGGTCTGTTTATTCATTACTGTGTTTGTTAATTGTATTATTTTAGCCATTTGTTTCTGTTCTTTTATATGTTCTATCTTCTATTCTATTTTTTGTCTATTCTAGCCATCGGTATATTATTTGATGGGCGCTGTATCGCTCTATATGGTATCAATTAAATGTGCAATATATACGATGAATATTACAAATAAAATTGCAAAGATAGTAATGATTTAGATGTATCATAATTAATGTGCTGTTTTATTAATTTATATATGTGTGTACCCTTGAATATTTATTATCTCTCCATTCTTCATTCTCCATTTTTTCACCCTTCATATCCCCTCATAAATCACCAGTTTTTTGCCCCATAAATAACCCATTTTTCACCTCATAATTCACCCGTTTTTTACCTCATAATTCACCCGTTATTTTGCCTCATACAAACACGCCATTTTTACCTTTTAATGCGCAAAAAATAGTCCAAAATCAAAAAGCACCATCAAAACAGGCTCTTTTTGTGCTTTTTGGCGAAAAAAGTTGCAAAAAACTTAATGCTTCAATACTACTGTTTTTACTGTCTTTTGGTCTACTTTTAATAGTAAATTTTAGCACATTTCACCTATTCACGTCATATATATGTTAATATTTTTCTCGTTTTTTTGTCCAGAAAAAAGATATTGTTTTTTTTGCATTTCGAAACCCATAAACGTTTTGACGAGTCATTCAAAGAGTTTATATTTGCCCCATCAACAGTTGTAAACTGTTAATGTTATTAACACTTTTAAAAAGTATATAAATGATAGAAAAAACCATCAGAATTACAGCGATAGCGATGCCAAGGGCAACGCTACGAAAAATGAAACCCAACACGAGTGTAAGAATCTCGACTAGGGATGTTAAAACGGCTTCGTTGCGTATAATAGCTTCAAATCTGAAACATGAGGGATACCTATTTCGTGTTTCAAACAGGGGGCTTAGGGATGCAACTATTGTAGAATGTTTAAAAACACCAGAATTATGAACAGTTTTTTGAGAGAGACAAACCCTCTTAGCAAGTACGAACAAAATGTGTTGCTACCAGTATTGATAAAGGGTTTGAAACAGAAAAAAGGAAGGGTAAATGCTGTTACCAACAAGCAAATTGTAGAAGCGCTAAGGGGCAGTGGATTGAAGGCTAGTGAGAGGGATGTGTGTAGGGTGATTAATTACATTAGAACCAACGACCTTATTATGGGGCTTATGGCTACCTCTAGTGGTTATTATATAACCAATTGCGAGAAAGAGTTTATCAATTATGAGCTTAGATTATGGAGTAGAGAGTTTGAGATAAAAAAGGTGCGAGAGAGCATCGAAAGGCAACGCAAGATGCTGTTTATACCAAAATATAAACAGATTTTCTGATTGGCTTGCTTCTGGCCAACACTAGCACTGCTTTTTTTTATTGCAGCTGCAAACAAAAAAATAATGGAGCTCCATCCTGAGAAATAGATCAAAAAAAGCATTTTCGCTAAGCGACATTTTACTCTGTGAAACAAGGATGCGAAAGCACTACAGTATGAAATAGTTTCGATTTCATAAAGCAGTTTTTTTACAGAGCAAACGGGTTACCAAAAAACTCGCGAGGGGTGAGCTATGTGCTAGTGTAAGCAGAAGTTTTGATAGTAATATAGGCATACAGAATGATAGAAAATGAGCGTAAATATTTTAAAGATTTTGAGATAGTACACAACTTTACCACCTACTATGCAAACGGATATGTAGAATATAACATCGAAAAGGGTGTAGGGGGCAACTACGAGGGGTATGATTTTGAAACAGTATACCATATAGAGATTTGCTATATACACCTCTACAAGTTGCTCTACTACAACGAGAAAAACCACTGCATGGTAGATATATTGGGCAAATCTGGGTATAGCAACATAGAAGAGATAGCCAAAGATGCTATCTGGTATGAATTTGAGTAATTAATAACATTTTTTATAAAATAGGATATGAATAATAAATTTGAAATTACGATTGATGCAAGGGTTAACCTTAATTTTACCAATAGTGAAGTATTGGAATTGAACGAGAAAATTGGACGTCAAAAAAAGCTTGATTCTATAAACTATCTTTTGAAGCAGGCGGATGATATGCGTAAAAAAAAGCTAGCTAGAACAATTAAACCTGTGCCTACTCTTAAGGAGTGTTTAAAACCCCTGGTGGTGCATGCAAGCGATTGTCATAAGCTGATGACAAACCCGCAAAGAAAGAGCGACGAACTATCGGAAACCACCAAAACGTGGCTCAAAGAAAAAGCCGTTGAAAGGATACTGGGTTTGCGCAAAAAGGTGGCTACAAAGCCTATGATGAAGGGCATATTGTGCGAGCCAAAGGCAATTGAATTGTATAATATGATGAATACTTCTGAGCTTAAGAAAAACTGCGAAACGAAAGAGCAAAATGGTTTTTGTGGCACACCCGATTTGATTGGCAAGGATACCATTGTGGAGATTAAAACATCGTGGGATGCCTCTACATTTCCATTCTTTCAGGAGGATGTGGAAAAGGCATTAAAAAAGGCGGGCTACGACTGGCAATGTCGTGTGTATATGATGCTCTTTGGCATTAATAAGGCAGAGGTGTGCTACTGTTTGATAGACACGCCCAAAACTACACCTAGTGGAATAAGGCTGCTAAATGAATGGGACGATATGTCGATACACAGTTTTCATGGCATAGTGCCCGAGCATAAAAGGATATCGATATCGGAGGTGATAGAACGAGACGATGCCATAGAGCAGAAAATGCTGGAGCGATACAACGTTGCCAACAGGTTTTATCAAAACTATTTGGAGGAGATTTATAATAAGTAATGAGTTGTGTGTTTTTAATCAATCACCCACTTCGACTAGGTGCTCTTCAAAAGGGCTTCGATTATATTAAACCCAGAGCATAGTCGGGGGGGGGTGGTTACAACACATAAATAATAGATAAAATGAAGAAAGATACATATTACTTTTCTCATGATTATAATTCGCGAAACGACATTAAAATTCAAGCTTTGCTTGTAGAGCATGGCTCTGCTGGATATGGTGTCTATTGGGTTATAGTGGAGATACTTCATGAAGAAAAAGCTAGGAAATTGAAGTTGGATGATCTCACTTTTGTAGCAATTGCTAGACAAGCATCAACAAGTGTTGAACAAGTGAAAGCTATTGTTGAATGTTGTTTAAAATATGAATTATTTGTCGAGGATGAAGGTTGCTTTTTTAGCAAAAGAGTGTTGGGAAATATCGATAAACGAATAGATATTTCTGAAAAGAGAGCAAAGGCGGGTCGGATTTCAGCAAAAAAACGAAAAAAAACAACAAGTGCTAAGGATAACGCAACAAGTGTTGAACAAAATCCAACAAAGGAAAGTAAAGTAAAGGAAAGTAAAGTAAATAGTATTGTAGATACTAACGTATCTACATCGGATGCTGCGCATCCAACACAAGAGAAAATAGACTACCGAGCGATTATTAATTTTTTTAATGAAGAAACGCAAGGTGTATTTGGCAAACTGGTGTATCCGATAAGCGACAACCGCAAAAAAAGTATTCTGGCTAGAATAGAAGATTTTGGCAAGGATGGCTTTGCGGAAATGGTGAGGAAGGCATCGAGAAGTGATTTTTTAAAGGGCAAAGTCAGCGATAATTTTGTAGCAAAATTCGATTGGATGATAGAGCCCGACAATTTTCAAAAAATATTAGAAGGAAATTATGACAACAGAATCAAAGGATATGGCGCTGATAATCAATCGGGTGACGAAGAGCTTATGCAGCACATCAAACAGGGCATTGCAAGAGGGCTTCAGGAAAGCGCAACATAGCAACGAGTTGAGCCTCTACGAGGGAGCGCTATCGGATGTGGGAATTGCCAAAAATATGCGAAAGCTACAAAGTGCTTTCCCTAAGCAGAGCAAAGAGTTTTTTAATGTGCTTGCCGAGCGATTGATTGCCAATGGATTTACCGACGAACGCTTGGCTGATGCGGTAAACAACGTGATAGACACTTTTCAGTACAAGGAGCTTAACATATCGGATATTGTGAAGTTTGATAAGAAAATAAGGCTCTACACTTACAGCGAGGCCTGTAGGTTGGTAACCGAAAAGGGTTATGAATTTGGGCGAGACCTGCACCGTACAACTATTGATGACAAGGTGTATTGGGTTATGGAAAAACCTATTTAATCAAAAATTATAAACAAAAAAAATGAGTAAAAAAATAGATGTGGATTTTGAGCTAATCATAAACATTATTTTAGTTGAGTTTGAAAAACTCTTGAATATTAACCCAATAGACATAAAAAGGAAGAATAAAAAAAGGGATGTAACCGAAATTAGAAATCTTTTTTACAAGCTGTGTTACGAAACATTCGAGCTGAGTTTTACGGTAATAGCAAATGAAATGGATAGGTCTGTATCGACAGTGACACGTGGCTTAAGCCACGTTAATGATTTGCTTGATTTGAAAGACCCTACAATTGAATTAATTTGGAACATGGTAAAAGATATTCCCTATCCAGAGGATGTTATTCTACAAGGCTTAGCAACGGCTAGGGCTGTGCACCAACCAAATGCTACTATCGCAGTAACAGAAACCCAATTTAGCAACAATTTAAATTTAAATAAGTCATATGAAGGCAATTACAGAAGAACTACTTGTTAATAGTGAAAACAAAGTGTTGATTGAGTTTGCAAAGCGATTGGGTGTGAGTCCAATGCAGATAATTGAGCAAAACAGAAAATCGAGTATAACTGACATTAGGCATCTCTACTGCACATTGCGACGCCAATGTCATGGTGCAACTTATTCGGATACTGCACTAGAAATAAGCAGAAGTCCAGCAACAGTGAAGTATGCAGTGGCCCGCATTACAGATTTGCTGAGGATGGGCGATAAAAAAATCACTGCATTGTGGGATAAAGTGAAGGATATTCCGGGGTTTTATCTTTAAATAGTTATTTCATGGGGTGAATGTCTGCTATGATTGGCTGTTGGCGGTTCTCTTTGCGGGGTGCGAGGTACGGGGTGCGAGGTACGGGGTGCGAGGTACGAGGTGCGGGGTGCGAGGGCGTTGCGGCTCCAGTCCGCATCGACCATTGGCTTTAAACAATTATTCTCTGTGCTCTCTGTGGATGACCGTAATAAGCTACAAGAGCCTGGTGTCCTTTGACAACCAGCACATTAACCATTCACCCTGTGGAATAAATCAAAGATTTAATGCAAGGCATTAT
>DUVZ01000127.1 GCA_012840785.1 Bacteroidales bacterium | reverse complement strand
GTTTATTGAAGTGAAAAAACCAAACAATAGAGAAGGTATCATAGCAGAACGTGAGAGAATAAACAAACGCTTCAAAAACAAAAAGTTCAGAAAGTTTGTCAACATCACCCAGTTCATGGTATTTTCCAATAACATGGAGTATGATAATGATGACATTGAACCATTACAAGGGGTATTTTATGCATCACCATCTTATACAAGTCCTATTTTCAACTATTTCAGAGAAGAAGAGACATTCAACCTATCGACATTATTGAGTGAAGAAGATGATGACCTAGAAAATTTTATACTGAAAGACAATAACTTGGTGGTGATAAAGCATTCACCAGAGTTTCTTACTAACAAAGACCCAAACACACCCACCAATAGAATTTCCTCTTCACTATTGAGCAAAGAGCGTTTAAAATTCATACTCAAATATGCGATTGCTTATATCCATGAGACAGAGGGTATTCAGAAGCACATAATGCGCTATCCGCAGTTGTTTGCAACAAAGGCAATAGAAAGTAAATTGGAGGAGGGAATTAAGAAAGGAATTATATGGCATACACAAGGAAGTGGAAAAACTGCTTTGGCTTATTATAATGTGCGTTATCTTACTGACTATTTTCAGAAGAAACAGATAATCCCGAAGTTCTATTTCATTGTTGATCGTTTAGATTTGCTGACCCAAGCTAAAATCGAATTTACAATTCGTGGACTGATTGTTCATATTGCCAATTCGAAGACCGACTTTGTCAACTCTATACGTAAAACTACTGCCATTCACAACAGTTCAGGACGACCCGAAATAACAGTTGTAAACATTCAAAAGTTTAGCGAAGACTCCAATGTGTCACAACAACAAGATTACGACATCAATATACAACGCATCTATTTCCTGGACGAAGTGCATCGTAGTTATAATCCGCAAGGCAGCTTTTTGGCCAATCTCACAGAGTCTGATCCCCATTCAATAAAAATAGGATTGACTGGAACTCCGTTAATATCTGACGACTATTATTCACGCGATTTGTTTGGTGATTATATTCACAAGTATTACTACAATGCATCTATTGCGGATGGTTACACTTTGAAACTCATTAGGGAGGAGATAGAGAGTAATTATAAAGTGGTGCTGCGTGATGCTC
Source organism: Bacteroidales bacterium (assembly GCA_012840785.1). Classification (GTDB taxonomy): domain Bacteria; phylum Bacteroidota; class Bacteroidia; order Bacteroidales; family Dysgonomonadaceae; genus UBA2632. The sequence goes on along the minus strand of DUVZ01000127.1, from coordinate 2,290 downwards.
TTGACAAAATAAAAGTATTGAAGGGTGATATTGCAAAGAAAGATGTGTTTTCTCACCCCACTTTTGTTGAGCCAATGCTTGACTACATTGTGGAAGACATGGAAAAGAGCCGTCTAACATTTGCCGACCCTACAATTGGGGGGATGGTTATTTGTGACTCTTCAGAGCAAGCAAAAGAGATGTTCAGTATTTTCAATGAGAAATATCCTTTGAGGGATTCTTCTCCCCTTGAACTTCCGCTTGCTGCCGAAAAGCAATATTCATATGGAAAAGTTTTCAAAAACAAGTGTGCTATTAAAAGCAGTGCATTGATACTTCATGATATAGGCACTAAGGAGGAACGTAAAGATCAAATAGAAGAATTTAAAGATGGAAAAATAGACCTGTTATTTGTGTACAATATGCTATTGACAGGGTTTGACGCAAAACGATTAAAAAAACTTTATATTGGACGTCTTATTCGGAAGCATAATTTGTTGCAAGCATTGACAAGAGTAAACCGAAGGTACAAAAAATTTAAATATGGCTATGTAGTTGATTTTGCAGATATTCGTGCCGAGTTTGATGCTACAAACAAAGCCTACTTCGAAGAGTTGCAAGCTGAGTTGGGAGATGAAATGAAGACTTACTCTGAGCTCTTCAAATCGAAAGAAGATATTGAGTTGGAGATAGATGAAATTAAGGAAGTCTTATTTCATTTCAACACAGAAAATGCAGAGCTTTTCTCTCAACAAATAAGCCAAATAAAAGACAAAAAAGAGATGCTGCGCATCACAAAAGTATTGAGCAATGCTAAAAGCCTGTACAACCTTATACGTCTCTTTGGTCATTACGAATTGTTGAAGAAAATTGACTTTCAGAAGTTGTCGCAACTCTATCGCGAAGCAGAAAATCATTAGGCTTTGCTTAATACAAGAGAGTCAGTTGAAAACAATTTTGACAACACAAACTTACTTAACATCGCATTGGAAGATGTGCTGTTTCACTTCACCAAAATATCCGAAGAAGAGTTGGTTTTAGCCGACCAACTGAAAGACACTTTGCGCAAAACTCGTGAAACATTAGCAAGCAATTTCGACAAAAAAGATCCCGAGTTTGTTTCGCTCTACGAAGAATTAAAAAGGCTATTTGATAAGAAGAACCTGGACGAAATTACGCAAGATGAAATGAAAAGGAATATTGGTTCTCTCACTCAAATATATGACAAAGTGAAAGAACTAAACAGGCAAAACAACCTTTTGAAAGACAAATACAACAATGACCCCAAGTATGCACGCATTCATAAGCGATTAATGGAAGAGGGCAATATATCTAAAATAGAGAGCAAACTCTTTGATGCTCTGCAAGCTGTGAAAAATGGAGCAGATATGCAGGTGATGCAAAATACACAATTATTAAACAACGAAGATTATTTTAAAACCCAGATGATGCGATTGGTGATAGATGAGTTCAAAAACAAGCAAAAAATAAACTTGAATGCTGACTCATCAAGATACATCAACAAGCTGGTAGTAAATGAATATATAAACGAATTTTACGCGAAAAGTATATAAAAATACATGAGCACTTTTTCACAGATATACATTCAAGTTGTTTTTGCTGTAAAAGGTAGAAATAGTATAATTAAAACAGAATGGGAAGAAGAATTACATAAATATATAACAGGAATTGTACAAAACAAAGATCAAAAGATGTTGGCAATAAACGGTAGCTTTGATCATATTCATTTTTTTATTGGTATGAAGCCTTCTTGTCGACTGTCTGATTTGGTGAGGGAAGTAAAGAAATCTTCAAACGTTTTTATAAATGAGAAGAGATTTTCAAGATGCAAATTTGAATGGCAGGAGGGGTATGGTTCTTTTTCATATTCTCATTCGGCAATAGATAATGTTGTTAAATATATAATGAATCAGAAAGAACATCATAAAAAAAATTCGTTTAAAGAAGAGTATATAAGTCTTTTGAAGAAATTTGAGATTGATTATAAAGAAGAGTATTTATTTGATTGGATAAAAGATTAAATTTAGCACACGAACCCAACGGGTTCATATGTTTATAGCGATCAGACAATCAAGTAACATTCGACCCCGAATGGGGTCGTATCTCACATTTTTTACGTATTGCTATAATCATATAATCCCTCCGGGATATGAAGAATGAACAAAATAAGAAAACATGACCGATATAGATTTTAAAGATAAAACAAAAGAACTAATTGACAACCTCAAAAGCATTAGTGCCAACTATGGATTGGGCAACGATGGGAATGAGTTTAAGATAATTACGCAAG
>DUVZ01000126.1 GCA_012840785.1 Bacteroidales bacterium | reverse complement strand
CTTTGAAATTGAATCCTCAAAACTTGGGAGTGCTCAATAACTATAGTTATTTCTTATCGTTAGACGATGAGTCGCTCGACAAAGCAGAGCAGATGAGTAGTATAACTGTGAAGGCAGAGCCTACCAACCCTACTTATCTGGATACTTACGGTTGGGTGCTGTTTAGACAAGGGGCTTATACAATGGCAAAAATATATATAGAAAATGCTGTAAAGTATAGTCAAGATGAGCCCTCAGCCGAGGTGTTGGAACACTACGGAGATATTTTATATAAAACCGGCGAAGAGGAAAAAGCGCTTGAGCAGTGGAAAAAAGCCAAAGAGATAGGAAGCGAATCCACTACTTTGGAAAAGAAGATAAAAACTAAAAAATATAGCGAGTAAAATTAATTTACATCTAGAATGAAAATATTCAAACTATCTAAATATTTGATAGCACTCTTATTGCTACTGTTTGTAGGTGTATACTCCTGTAAACCAAAAGAGCGAATAGTGCAAGCAGAATCTGAATTAGAAGATAAAACAAATTCAAATCTTTTTGAGGATATATTGGAAAATGAAGTTAGGTATTCTACTTTTTCATCAAAGTTGAATATGTCTTTTTCTACTGGTAGAAAAGTATTGAATTCGAGGGCTACCCTTAGAATTGTGCGCAACGAGGCTATACAACTATCCATTCAGCCAATTTTTGGTATAGAGATGTTTCGTTTATACATACAGCCCGATTGCATTATAATTCTTGACCGAATGAATAAAAGATATGTACAAGAGACGTATGATGATCTTAATAAGGAGTATCCTATAGGGTTTAACTTCTACACCCTACAGTCGCTTTTTACTAATGCTCTTTTTATACCCGAACAATCGAACGTATTGATAGATGATTATAGGAAGTTTAGATATGTACAAAGTTCGAACAACTATCGCCTGTCGGGACGTGACAGAATATCGGATATAGATTATAGCTTTTTTGTGAATGGTAACGATCAGATAACACTTACTCAAATGTATATGCCTGCAAAAAAGTACTCGATGGAGTGGAGTTATGATGAGTTTTCGCTAGTTGAAAAGCTCTTTTTTCCTCTTGAAATGAAGGTTTCAGCATCATCAGAAAAGATTAATTTAAATACTTCAATCTCTTTGTCATCAATTAACTTTGATGAATCGTTGACACTAGACTCTTCAATACCATCTAGCTATACTAAAGTAGAATTGAAAGAAGTAATAAAACTATTAGCAGATAAAAAATGAGATACTTGGTTGTCTTCTTTTGTTTAAGTTTAAGTTTCTCTGTTTTCTCTCAAACAGGAGAGATAGAACGTTTGCAGAAAAGGCGTGAAAGCCTGCAGGCGGATATAGAGAATACAAACAAACTATTCTTAGATGTAAAGAAGCAGACTACCACGATAATACAGCGTATCAATCTTATAAATAAACAGATTGAGACACGCAAGGAGATTATTAATGTTCAGCAAGAGGAGATAAAAGCGCTTGATAGAGAAACAGCTCGTTTAGAGAAGCAAATTGTTGAACTAAACAAAGAGCTAGAGATACGAAAAGAAAAGTATGCCAATGCTATAAAATCGGTAATGAATAAGCGTCAATCTGAGAATAAAATATTTTTTATTCTTTCAGGAAAATCTTTTGGAGAAGCCCTGCGTAGAATGCAATATTTGAAACAGTATTCTAAGGTGCAAAAGAGTCAGGCTAATGAGATAAAAGAAAAAAATGCAGAGTTGGCACAAAAAAAAGAGGAGGTGCAGAAAGCAAAGGAAGAGCGTAGAAAAACATTGATGGCTATACGTGACGAACAATCGAAGCTAATAGCAGAAGAACGTAATCGTACAACCGAAATGAGCAAAGCACAAGGCAAGCAGAAAGAGTTGCAAAAAGAGCTGCAAGAGAAGCAGCGACAAGCCAACAGGTTGAACTCTGAAATAGAACGACTGATAGCCGAAGAGGTGGCGCGGCAAGAACGCGAAAGACGTTTGGCTGAAGAGCGCCGACGAAAGGAACAAGAAAAGGAAAAGGCTAAAGCTAAGACTAAGGATGATAAGACTGCTCCTGTAACCAAACCTATTGAGGAGGAGCCTTTAATTGCCGATGCTGAGACCTTCAACCTATCGAAAAACTTTATTGCCAACAAGGGGCGTTTGCCAATGCCTGTTACAGGTCCTGCTACTATTGTTTCGTCGTTTGGAGTGCATAAACATAGCGAGTGGAATGTATCTACTAATAGCAGTGGAATAGATATACAAGCACAGCGAAATTCAGATATTCGATCCATTTTTGACGGCGAGGTGTCGCGTATAATTGCTTTCCCAGGATACAACAACTGTGTAATTCTTCGTCACGGAGATTATTATACATTCTATGCCAATATTATAAATGTGTATGTCAAAAAAGGACAAAGAGTGAAGACCGGCGATGCGTTAGGTAAAATATACACAGATTCGGATACTGGAATTGCTTCAATGCATTTTCAATTGTGGAATAAAACCACAAAGCTTGATCCAGCACCTTGGCTTAAGCGATGAAAATAGACCTTAAGTAAGAACATACTAAACTAAATATAAATTCATTTTAAACTAATATCTTATGAATCTAAAGCTACGTTTAATTATTATGAACTTCCTCCAATATGCAATTTGGGGGGCTTGGTTAATTTCTTTGGGAGCTTACCTCGGAGGTCAGCTTGGCTTTACGGGTGTTCAGATAGGTAGCTTCTTTGCTACTATGGGTATTGCATCGCTCTTTATGCCAGGTCTGTTGGGGGTGGTTGCAGACCGCTTTATCCCAGCCGAAAAACTATTAGGCGTTTGCCATTTGCTAGGAGCTACATTCTTGTTTTTGGCTGCACCTCAAACTGAATATGTTAAGCTATACACATTTATTTTGCTTGCTGTATTCTTTTATATGCCCACTATTGCACTATCAAACTCGGTTGCATACAATGCACTTGAAAAAGGGGGCTTCGATACTGTTAAAGCGTTCCCCCCCATTCGTGTGTGGGGTACAGTGGGGTTTATTATCTCTATGATTTCTGTTGACTTGCTTAAAATTGATGGTTTTAAGTTTTCACAGTCGGCTTATCAACTCTATTATGCTGGAGGTTTATCTTTGATATTAGGCTTATACTCCTTTACACTTCCTAAGTGTCCTACTACGGGTGCTAGCGAGAGCCAATCGTGGGTCGACAATTTTGGCTTGCGTGCATTTGCCCTTTTTAAGCAGCGCAAGATGGCTATCTTTTTCACCTTTTCTATGTTGTTGGGGATGTCGCTTCAAATTACCAATATGTTTGCCAATGACTACTTAACCAATTATTTTGGTGCAATGGATATCTATAAAGGCACTTTTGGTGTGGAACATGCCAATATTCTTATCTCTATATCTCAAATGTCGGAGACGCTTTGTATATTGCTCATTCCATTCTTTTTGAAGCGTTATGGCATCAAGAATGTGATGTTGATAAGTATGTTTGCATGGGTGTTGCGCTTTGCGCTGCTAGGCCTTGGCGATCCAGGTGGCGGTGTGTGGATGCTTATCTTGTCGATGGTGGTATATGGAGTTGCATTCGATTTTTTCAATAT
>DUVZ01000125.1 GCA_012840785.1 Bacteroidales bacterium | reverse complement strand
GTAAAGATAGGATGCTCTTGTGGGTGTGGATTTATCTCTTGTATAACGAATCTCGGCAGGGGCTTTCTCAGTAGAAAGTGATACAATAATTGCTTCGTTATCGCTATCCAAATCGTGAGCAAAAGCCACTTCATCTGAAAGTATAAATGGATTATATCCTTTTCTCTGCAAAACCTCTATGGCATTGTTGGCTCGCAATTTAAAGTTATCCCAATCTTTGTGTTGGGGTTGTGTCCATGCTACTTCGGAAAGTGCAATCAATCGGGGCCAAATCATGTGCTCTACATGCTCTTTTGTGGGCACATACTCTGTCCACAAGTTTGCCTGCACACCCAATATTCTATGTGCCTCTGTTGCTGTAAGCGTGTCAGGAACTGGATTGTATGAATATACTTTTTCTAGAGGCAAAAATCCACCAATTGCCTCGGGTTGTGTATCGGGATTGGCTTGATAGGAGTCGAAATAGCAAAACTCACCAGGAGTCATTATTGCTTGATGTCCACTCTTTACTGCTCTAATGCCTCCCTCTTTTCCGCGCCACGACATCACAGTAGCATCAGGAGCAAGACCACCCTCCAATATCTCGTCCCAGCCAAGCAAGCGACGACCTTTGCTATTTAAATATTTCTCAACACGTTTAATCAGATAGCTTTGCAACTCATTTTCGTTTTCCAATCCTTCACTTTTGATGCGAGCTTGGCATTTAGGACACTTTTTCCAATGTTCTCTACTGGCTTCATCGCCACCAATATGGATATATTCTGATGGAAATAGATCGATCACTTCGTCCAATACATTTTCTATGAAGATAAATGTATCTTCGTTGCCAATGCAAAACTCGCTACTAGTGTAGGGTGTGCCTGTACACGACAGATGTGGATAGATAGCCATCACCTCCTCGGAGTGTCCTGGCATCTCTATTTCTGGAATTACAGTAATATTCTTTTTAGCTGCATACTCTATCAATTCTCGTGCCTGCTCTTGTGTATAATAGCCACCATATGCTCCTTTACTACCCTCCTTTACATACTTTCGAGGCGATGCCCACCACTCTTTCCACGTTTCATGAGTACGCCATGCACCTATATTGGTAAGTTCAGGATATTGTTTTATCTCCAATCTCCAACCGGGTCCGTCTGTTAAATGCCAATGGAAAGTATTTAACTTATAATGAGCCATCAAGTCTATCTGTTTTTTTACAAAATCGAGAGGAAAGAAGTGACGTGACACATCGAGCATAAAACCACGGTAAAGAAAGTGAGGTTGATCTTCTATCTCTATATAAGGCAATGTTGTTCCATTATCAGAGTTGTAATCCAATAGTTGCTCCAAAGTTTGAATAGCATAAAACGCTCCTCCATAATCACTTGCCTTAATGGTTATTCCACTACCATTTATCAAAAGGAGATAGCCTTCTTTAGATGAAAATTTAGGGTCTACAACAAGTTGAATTTGGCTTGAAGCAGCATCATTAAATGTAATGATCTCTTTTAGATAGCCTTCCAAATCTTTACCTGATGAATCGGTTACATTGGTTTTGAAAGTAAACCCGTTGGTAATGGCTAGTTCTCCTCCTTTTAAGCTGACATGCTGTGGGTGTGGTGTCAAGTTTAGATGAGACGTAGAAAGCTTTACGGGCTCTTCTGTTACACAAGAAGTAAGAAGCAGCACCGATAATAGAAACAGTAATGATTTGTGCATTGTAGCTGAGTGTTATATTATAGAATATATATACGATTTATTATTCTTACAAAAATAGGAAATTTAATGCTTAATAGTGAATTGTTGATGATGAATGTTGCACCTTTGGGTGAGACTTTAAAAATGTTTTCACTTATCTCTTTTCAATCTTGTTGAATAGGACTATATTTTTTATGTTTTGCATTATTCCATGGGTCAATTAAATAATGATTATCTTTGCCCAGAAATTAACACAAAAGTTTAAAAAGATGAGTTTAGAGAAGAAATTACAAGAGCGTAGCAATGGCACGTGTGAATTGTGTGAATCTGCAGAGGCAGTAAACGTATACAGTGTATCGCATGGCAGTGGTGCAGATATTGATACAAATGTACATCTGTGCGAAAAATGTTTGGCACAAGTAAACATTACAGAAGAGCTAGAGAGTAGCTATTGGGAAGCTTTCTTGCCCAATACTATGTGGAGTGGAGTTGCGGCAGTACAAGTGTTGGCTTGGAGAATGCTCAATCGATTTAGAGAGGAAACTTGGGCACACGGTGCTCTTGAAATACTATACTTGGACGAAGACAACCTAGAGTGGGCAAAAGCAACTAACGAACATATAACGAATATTGAAGACACGCTTCATAGAGATTGTAATGGTG
>DUVZ01000124.1 GCA_012840785.1 Bacteroidales bacterium | reverse complement strand
TACTGTTCACTGTTTACCGTTTACTGGTCACTAATGAATTTAAATATTGACCATATTCATTGTTATTCATTGACTTGGCAATCTCAAGCAATCTGTCATCATTAATCCAATCATTGCGCCATGCAATTTCTTCAAGACAAGATATCTTGAGTCCTTGCCTTTTTTCGAGCACCTCTACAAAGTTGGATGCCTCGGAAAGTGACTCATGTGTTCCAGTATCTAACCAAGCAAATCCACGTCCTAACAGTTGAACTTTTAAATTCTTCTGTCTCAAATATTCTTGATTTACAGAAGTTATTTCTAATTCTCCTCTAGCAGATGGTTTTACACTCTTAGCTATTTTAGCACTACCCTTAGGATAAAAATAGAGACCAGCCACTGCAAAGTTTGATTTTGGATTGGTTGGTTTCTCTTCAAGACTCAACACATTACCTTCTTCATCAAATTCGGCTACACCATATCTATGTGGATCTTGTACATAATAACCGAAAACTGTGGCTTTATTCTCTTCTTCTGCAATCTTTACAGCTTCACGCAACATCTTTGGAAAACCTTGTCCATAAAAAATATTATCACCCAACACAAGACAAACAGTATCATCGCCTATAAACTCTTCACCAATAATAAGTGCTTGTGCTAAACCATCAGGACTTGGTTGTTCTGCATATTCAAAACTTACACCATAATCACTACCGTCTCCCAACAGTCGTTCAAAACCTGGTAAGTCTTCGGGTGTAGAAATGATTAAAATTTCTCTTATCCCTGCCAACATCAATGCCGAAATAGGATAATATACCATCGGTTTGTCGTAGATGGGCAACAGTTGTTTGCTTACTCCCTTTGTGATGGGGTATAGACGGGTGCCGGAGCCTCCGGCTAATACAATTCCTTTCATGATTATTTAGTTTATAGTTGAAAATTGATAGTTGATAGCTATGTTTATTTTAACAGTATTAGTTGTCAACTACATTTCCTTGTTTTTATATTAAGATGTTAGTTGATAGTTGAAAAATGACAATTAAATTTATAACTGTCAACTGTCCACTATCCACTATCAACTATTTGTCTTGCTTGTTTTTACTATTGATATAAGCATTTTCAATACTTCTACACAATCTGCATGTATTGAATTAAAGCTACTCTCATCTATATATTCGCTATCTTTTAATAGCATCAACCAATAAGCTGTTTCATTGGCTTCTTTCAATGCAATATTCATTTTGTGAATGAAATCGGGTCTAGATTGTGCATGTTCAGCCTCTTTTATCAATGCTCCTATGGCAGTACCACTTCTAAGAATCTGTTTTGATAATACATATTCTTTCTTCTCCCCTATCAGAAACTTATAAAGCTTTATAATCCTCAATGCAAAAGCATAAGACTTAGGTGCCACCCGATTATCATCTATTTTCATTTCCACTATTTTTTTACAATTACCCTGCATTAACTGTCAACTATCAACTGTCAACTGTCAACTGTCAACTATCAACTGTCAACTATCAACTAATGACTACAGTTTATATACACTATCCGATGATTCATTTATCATATTCCTCATATCCACAATCAACTTCGCATGCTCTTGCACAAACTCCATATCAAACACCTTATGATTGGTAGTCAGCACCACACAATCGGCAGCTGCCAATGTTTCAGCAGTGAGTTCGATTGATTGATACGTTCGCCCTTCGTGCGTAGTGGCTTTAGCAATAAAAGG
>DUVZ01000012.1 GCA_012840785.1 Bacteroidales bacterium | reverse complement strand
TTAGTGGCTTCTGCAGACAGGTTGTACTCTATACCTGCCAATGAGCAGACGTTTTACTACTCTAATATGAGTCCGCAAATAAACAGTTTCAATGGTGGAATATGGGCTAGCCTCGAAAACAGGCTGCAAAGTTGGGGCAAATTGAGTGCTATAAGAGATACACTATATGTGGTGAAGGGTGGAACTATAAGAGACGACCAAATAATGGGAACAATAGGGGAGAGCAAGATTGTAATACCTAAATACTATTTTATGGCACTGTTGGCAAAGAAAGGCACTACTTACAACTCTATTGCTTTTTGGTTCGAAAATAGAGCACATCCACAGCCATATAGTTTAACAGATTATGCCCTATCGGTTGAAGAGTTGGAAGAGTTGACAGGAATCGATTTCTTTCACAATCTCCCTGATAGTATTGAGCAAGTGGTAGAGAAGCAGCTGTGTATCGATGATTGGCCAGATTTGTAAAAACACATCACTGTAAGACATATCACACTCTATTTAGTATAAACAGGTAAGAGCGAACACCTACATGTTCGCTCTTACCTGTTTTGTTCTATTCAACTTTATTATATCTCCCTTATCTTATTTTATAAGAAGTATAATAGAGTGTGTTTAATAGTGCTTATTTACCTGGACGCCAGCGCTTCAGTAAATTCTGAGACTTTGGGAAAACACCTCTCGATCTGGTGCGAATATCTTCTATAACATAGAAAGCATCCTTATCGAACTCTAAAACAATATTTGATACTCTCTTTAGGTGTTTTCTCTCTAATATTGTTTCAATAATATCTACCTCATTTACCGAGCCTGTACCATGTGTCATGGTTGCACCAAATCCGTTTAAGGTAAATAGTTTTAATAGTTTACTCCCCGATTTGTTGGTGTAAACCCTACAAAGAATAACACCAAAGGCAATTCTTTTTTCGATGAGTATACCCACATAGTTTCCGGCAGCATAACCCGCAGCATAAGAGAGGTATGTTACCATATCGTTGGCACGTGAGAAAACTTGAGAAATAATAACAACCCAAATCAATATCTCGAAAAAGCCTATTATAGGAGCTTTTAGTCTTTCTCCCTTCGAAACAAAAATTATTCGAAGTGTTCCTAACGAAACATCAACAATTCTTCCAAAGAATATAATAATAGGAAGCCAAAATGGATAAGTGTCTAAAAAATCGAACATGTTATTATAATTTTAGGTAGTTAATTCTTTGAGGTAACTGATAAACTCTGAGATATCTTCTTGTGTAGTATCCCACGAGCATACCAACCTCATTTCGTGGCGCGCCGCATCCCATTCGTAGAAAAAATAGCGCTCCAATAGTTTGTCTGATATCTCTTTTGGTATGATAAAAAAGATTGAGTTTGACTCTACTTTTTGGGTTATTTCTATGCAATCAAACTTCTTCATCTCACTTGCCAATAGTTTTGCGGCATCATTTGATTTCTGTGCATTTTCCAACCATATATTTTCACTTAAATAGGGTATAAATTGTGCAGAAAGATAACGCATCTTAGAGTACAATTGGGTTGTTTGTTTGCGGTAGTATTTTAAATTCTTTTGAAGCTCTGGGCGCAAAGCAACTAACACTTCGCCCATCATCAATCCGTTTTTTGTTCCACCCATAGTAAAGATATCTACTCCACAATCTGTGGTCATCTCTTTAAGTGTGCTATTGGTTATGGCACAAGCATTGGATAGACGTGTACCATCCATAAAGAGATACATATCGTGTTGGTGTGCCAAATCGGCAAGTGCTTTTATCTCTTTGGGTGTGTATAGTGTGCCCAGCTCTGTGGTTTGGGATATAGCTATCACTTTAGGTTGTGAGGCATGTTCAAAACCCCAGCTATGAAGCTGTGTTGCTACCAACTCTGGAGTGAGTTTACCATCATGTGTTGCAATCTCTTTCAACACGCACCCGGTGAGCTTAGAGGGCGCTCCACACTCGTCTACTGCTATGTGGGCAGTAGTGGGGCAGATGATGCTATGAAAAGAAGATAAACAGGCCTGCAGGGCTATCACATTTGCTCCAGTACCATTAAATACAAAGTAGGGTGTTATCGAATCGTTTTCGAGCAGTGTTTGCATTGCCTGCTCTGCTTTACGTGTCCAGTTGTCCTCGCCATAAC
>DUVZ01000123.1 GCA_012840785.1 Bacteroidales bacterium | reverse complement strand
CCATCGTTGTCAGAATCAAAAAGAATAGGTATTTGAATAGATTATCCATTCATTTTAATTATTGCCTTCTTTTTATCTTTTTCTGTTTGAAGTGAATGCGACAATGTTTTGCGATAAAACAATAGTAGCAAAGCAACTCCTACGGTGATAGATGCATCGGCTAAGTTAAAAATAAAGCGGAAGAACAGTACTTCTGTTCCTCCCCATATAGGAACCCAATTGGGTAAAGTAGTATCTATGAGAGGAAAATAGAGCATATCAACTACTTTTCCATGAAGCCACGAAGAGTATCCTTCTCCAAAGGGAACAACAGTAGCTACATGTTCTGGATAGCTTGCACTAAAAATTTCGCCATAAAACACACTATCAATGATGTTGCCGAATGCTCCAGCCAGCACCATCGATATGCATATTATGAATCCCACCTTATAGTTTTTTCTGATAATTTTTGTTAGGTATATTGCAATAAAAACAACAGCTATAATTCTGAATATTGAAAGGAAAAGTTTTCCTATAGCTTCAATACCAAAAGCCATTCCATTGTTTTCAACAAAGTATATCTTAAACCACTCTGTTATCTCAATAGAGTCATACAAAGCCATGTTTGTTTTAACCCATATCTTTGATGCTTGATCAACAACTAATATAAAAATTATAATTAAAACTGCAATAAGTCCTTTAGGGATTCTCTCTCTCATAGGTTTCAATGCTTTCCGAACGCTATCTTCTTGATTGATCTTCTTTAGCTTCTATACTTAAAGTTGCATGAGGCACTGCGCGCAGACGCTCTTTAGGAATTAACTTTCCTGTTTCACGACACACACCATAAGTTTTGTTTTCAATGCGAATTAGTGCAGCCTGTAAGTTTTGTATAAACTTCATTTGGCGTTGTGCCAAGCGTCCTGCATCTTCTTTCGACAGCGTAGATGCTCCCTCTTCCATGTTCTTAAATGTTGGTGAGGTATCTTCAGTGTCGTTTTCATTAGCATTGGTAACTGTAGCGCGCAAATTCTCAAACTCGTTCTTTGCAAGCTCTAATTTCTTTAGTATAATTTCTTTAAATTCTTCTAGTTCAGCGTTAGAATATCTTGTTTTTTCCTTCATAGCCATAGTTTTTAATGTGTTACTTAAACTGTGTCATCACTTATATTCAACTCTACGTATGAATAATAGTATAGTTTCGCTGCAAATTTAGCAATAAACATGTTATAATCAGCATCTTTAATATTTATTCTTTTCTATACTGATAGTTACAAGCTCATCATTTATATCAACTTCTGTACCTACACTATCTTTTGCAATGGTTAGCGAGTCTCCCAATACCTGAGCTTTTATATAGTCAGAGTACTGTTCCACTGCCGCATCCAACTCTTTGTTAGATGAAATTGTGATATTTATTCTATCAGTAATTTCATAATCTTGTGCCTTGCGTAAGTTCTGAATTCTGTTTACAAACTCCCTAGCAACTCCTTCTTTCAATAAATCGTCGGTTATTTCAATATCGAGAGCTACAGTTAGTTTGTCTTGATTCTCGACCAACCAACCTGGTATGTCTTCAGAAACAATTTCTGTGTCAGCCAATTCAATTGTAATCTCTTCACCATTTACTGTGAGGTTGAAATTGCCCTCTTTTTCAAGCTTAGCAATATCTTCTTGTGTCATCTCTTCTATTGCCGCAGCCAACTGTTTCATAATCTTGCCAAATCGTGGACCCAATTTCTTAAAGTTGGCTTTTATGCGTTTTACTAACACAGCATTTGTTGAATCAACAAAGTTGAGCTCCTTAACGTTCACCTCATTTAGTATAAGTGACTTTACAGCTTCAATATTTTGCTTTTGCTCCTCATCTACAAAAGGTATCATTATCTGAGAAAGTGGCTGACGCACTTTTATATTCACCCTTCTTCGCAGTGCCAACACAATTGATGATGCAATTTGAGCTAAATACATTTGCTCCTCTAGCACCTTGTCAATTACAGCCTCGTTAGTAATAGGGAAATCAGCCAAGTGTACAGATTCAAAATCTTCATGACCTGTTACAGAATTTAAATCCAGATAGAGTTTATCTGCGTAGAATGGAGCTATAGGTGCCATCAGTTTAGAAACGGTGAGTAAGCACTTATATAGAGTTTGGTAAGCCGACAGTTTATCATCTGTCATGCCACCACCCCAAAAACGTTTTCTATTCAATCGTACATACCAATTGCTTAGATTATCGTTCACAAAGTTTGCTATGGCGCGTCCTGCACGCATTGGCTCGTAGTTGGTGTAGGCTTCGTCCACCTCTTTTACCAAAGAGTTTAGTAGCGATATCACCCAACGGTCTATTTCTGGTCTATCTTCAAGAGCTATCTCTGGCTCTTTGCCATTGAATTTGTCAACATTGGCATAAAGCGTAAAGAATGAGTAGGTGTTGTAGAGCGTTCCAAAATATTTGCGACGCGACTCTTCCACACCCTCTATATCAAATTTGAGGTTGTCCCACGGAGCGGCATTTGTTATCATATACCATCTTAGTGGGTCTGAACCGTGTTTTTCTATTGTTTCAAACGGATCTACAGCATTGCCAAGGCGTTTAGACATTTTGTTTCCACTTTTGTCTAATACCAATCCGTTTGATATTACATTTTTGAATGCCACACTATCTTTTATCATTGTAGCAATAGCATGCAGCGTGAAGAACCATCCACGTGTTTGGTCGACACCCTCTGCAATGAAGTCTGCAGGAAACACTTTTTCGAAATCCTCATCAGAGATGTGTGGATAAAAGAATTGAGCAAAAGGCATCGCGCCAGAATCGAACCACACATCGATAAGGTCGAGCTCACGTTTCATAGGTTTGCCACTTTCCGATACAAGTATTATATTATCAGCATAAGGGCGATGTAGATCTATCTTATCATAATCGATACTCTTGCAATCATTAAGATCTACGTTTGGCCAAGGCGACTGGCTCATAACACCCGCTTCGAGAGCCTTTTTAATCTCATTGCAAAGCTCTTCAACCGAACCAATGCATTTCTCTTCTTTACTATCTTCGGTGCGCCATATTGGTAGTGGAGTTCCCCAGTACCTACTTCTGCTTAGATTCCAGTCCTGTAGATTTTCTAGCCATTTACCAAAACGTCCAGTACCAGTAGATTGTGGCTTCCAATTGATGGTGTTGTTCAACTCCATCATGCGCTCTTTGCAAGCAGTGGTTTTGATGAACCAACTATCAAGAGGATAGTATAGTATAGGCTTGTCTGTACGCCAACAGTGAGGATAGTTGTGAACCTGTCTTTCGATGCGGAAAGCCCTATTCTCTAATTTCAACATTACAGATAGGTCTACATCTAAAGTGTCGTCTTTTTCTGTCAACTCTTCATCGTAAGAGTTTTTCACAAACCTTCCAGCATATTTACTGTAAAGCTCTGTGTTTATATTTTCTTCAACAAACTTATCATCCAGTTCGTCCAACTTGAAGTATTTCCCGCTTAAATCTACCATCGGACGTTTGTTACCATCTTTATCCAGTAAAGTAAGTCCTGGCTCGCCGTGTTCTTTACCTACACGAGCGTCATCAGCACCAAATGTTGGAGCAATGTGCACAATACCTGTACCATCTTCAACAGTTACAAAGTCAGCTGAGATTACTTTAAAAGCATTGTTAGAAGCTTTCACCCATGGCATCAGCTGTTCATATTCCAACCCAGCAAGTTCGCTACCTTTCCACACTTTATCAAGCACACGATAGGGCACTTTCTTATCGCCCTCTTTATAATCGTTGAGAGAAAGAGAGGCATCTTTTTCGGAGAAATAAGTATGTAGCAAACTCTTTGCAAGCACAGCAGTCATTGGTTTGCCAGTATATTGGTTGTATGTTTGAACAGCTACATACTCTATGTTTGGACCCACTGCCAACAAGGTGTTGGATGGGAGAGTCCATGGCGTAGTAGTCCATGCCAATAAGAATGGCTCTCCAAATTGAGAAAACTCTTCAAAAGGATTCTTTATTTTAAACTGAGCAGTACAGGTAGTGTCAGTGACATCTCTGTAGCATCCTGGTTGATTCAACTCGTGTGTGCTAAGGCCTGTGCCTGCAGCGGGAGAGTAGGGTTGGATGCTATATCCTTTGTACAATAAATCTTTCTTGTACAACTCTTTTAGTAGATACCAAAGCGATTCGATGTATCGATTATCGTATGTTACATAAGGATCGGACATATCTACCCAATAACCCATTATGCGTGTCAACTCTTCCCACTCCTTGGTATATTTCATTACCTCTACGCGGCAAGCTTTGTTATACTCATCAACCGTTATTTTTGTTCCAATATCTTCTTTTGTTATTCCAAGCGACTTCTCAACACTTAGCTCTACAGGCAATCCGTGTGTATCCCATCCAGCTTTTCGGTTCACCAAAAAACCCTTCATGGTTTTGTATCTACAAAATATATCTTTTATAGAACGTGCAATAACATGATGAATGCCTGGCATACCATTTGCAGAGGGTGGTCCTTCATAAAATACATATTCGGGATGTCCCTTGCGGGTGGTTAAGCTTTTTTGGAATATATCTTGTGTATCCCATTTTTCAAGCATTTCTTTGTTTACTGCAGATAAATCTAGCTCGTTATATTCAGGAAATTTCTTACTCATTTTCAATCAATTTATACCTTATATAAAATAGAATGCAAAGGTAACAATTTTTTGATAATTTCTAAGAGCATATTCTTCAAATAATGAGAAGACTGTGAGCAAGTAACCCTATTTGCTTTTGATAGTATTGCAGAGTGAAGTGTTTTTATGATAAACAGTTGTATAGTAAATTCGAAAAACAATATCATATTAAGCAATCTCCTTCTATTCTCTGAAGTATCCGTCTCTTGGCAATAAGTAGTCTAAATTTGCTACTCCATACACCACAATTGCTGTAACAATGGAGGCATGATCCATATATTCTGGAGGACACTTTTCAAACGTGTCACGCGTGGTGTGCCATATTTCACGGTAGCTAAAGTCGTGTCCACATATATCTTCAGTGCCAAGATATACAACAGGAACTCCTGCTGCAAGAAATGCTCCTGCATCGGTGCCAGAGCCAACAGCAGGCCTGTTTCGAGCAGGTGCTACATTTACTTTAAACGGGAATGTAGGATTGATATCGTTGATGGGTGCACATATTTTTTCAAAGTCAGATTGCATAGCTTGAGGAATAGATACTGATGTGGGTACAGTGGGTGCTCCATCGCGATTGAACATTGCTGATATATTATTCAGTTCGTTTGCATTGTCTTTCAACCATGCAGTGGAGCCATACAAGCCAAACTCTTCACCCGACCATAATGTAACCAATATTGAGCGTTTTGGCTTACCTCCTGCTTTCATAATCAAGCGAGCTGCTTCCATTGATGGAGCTACACCCGAACCATTGTCTGTAGCACCAGTGCCAACATCGTAAGCATCTAAATGACCACCCATCACTACATACTCATCGGGGTATTCTGTTCCTTTTATCACTCCAATCACAGTATGATAGGGTATAGGGCCCATTCTAAAACTGTTGCGTATATCAAATTCTAACTGGAAATACACTCGCTCCTTTGCCATTTGCTCTATTTTAGCAAATTGATGTTCATTTAGTTTTATATCAGGTATTGCGGGGAGGTTATCCCAGTTCATATTATGAATGTTTTTGCGGTCATAAAGAGCTGTTATGGGTATAGGGCTCGATTGGATGATGCCCAAAATGCCAGCATCTACCATTTCTTGATAAAAAAGAGCCGGTTCCTCTTTCAGTTTAAGCAGCTCTTTTTGTTTTCCTTCGTTTCTGTTTTCCCAATTGTACCTGCGTATTTTATCGTTTTCAATTTCTATCTTTGCGTTTTCAGCTAAAATTGAATCTCGCAGCTGGTTTGCATCCGAAGAGTAGTCGATTGGAAAGCCTGTGCTTGTGCCAGAAACTAACACCCATGCACCTTTTAGTTTTCCTTTCATACGTTCAAATTCACGTCGAGTTTTAGGTTCAATCATAACATGACCTCTTTGCACACCTTTTGTGCCAACTGTGTATGAGGGTGTAGCAAAGTCTAGAGTTGTGATGCTGTTGTCTCCACCTAGCATTCTACCAAACCAAGGTCCGCGGTTGAAGCCAATAGGCAAAACTCCCGATTCGTGAAGCACTACATCTATTCCCCATTTCTCAAACTCGCTTTTTGCCCATTTAACAGCCGTTTCATAATTGTCTGAACCAATTAATCTGCCACCAATTCTGTTAGATAGTATATCAAGGTGTTGCATAGTTTGGTTGTCAGTTTTTCCAATTTCGATAATTTTGTCAACCACTGGGTCTGTTTGAGCTTCAACTGTGAGGCTAAATAGAGAGAAAAAAGCTATAAATAAGCTATAGGTAAAATAGTTTCTCATGATTATATCTGTTTTAATGATTATACCCTGCAAATTTAAAACTTTTATGTCAATTAAGTTATTTTTGGAGAAGATAATATTATATCAAATATCACATCTATTATGCAAGCCTAACAAACAAAAAAAGGAGCAGCTCTTTTTTTAAGAACAACTCCTTTTTACTCTCTATTCTAAGAATCACCTATAAGATTAAAAGTAGGATTCAAAACCATACTTTCTCTTATGTTATTTTCTCTTTAAAAGGCTCTTTCCTGTCATTTCTTTTGGCTGTTCAACTTTCATAAGTTCTAATATAGTAGGTGCAAGGTCTGCTAGTTTACCTTCTTTAAGTTCTACTTTGTCTTCTCCTACATATATAAGTGGAACTTTATTAGTTGTATGAGCTGTAAATGGGTTGCCTTCATCATCTAGGAGTTGTTCTGCATTTCCGTGGTCTGCTGTTATAAGAGTATGTCCGCCTTTTGTTTTTAATACTTCCAATATCTCTCCAAGATATGTGTCTACAGTTTCTACTCCTTTAATAACTGCTGGAATTACTCCAGTATGACCTACCATATCAGGATTGGCAAAGTTTGCAACTATTAAATCATACTTGTCCATGTTTACTCTCTCTATCAGAGCTTCTTTTATACCTTCAGCACTCATTTCAGGCTGTAAATCATAAGTAGCAACTTTTGGTGAAGGAATCAAGACTCTGTCTTCGTTCATATATGGTACTTCAATCCCTCCATTAAAGAAAAATGTAACATGTGGGTATTTTTCAGTTTCGGCTATTTTTAGTTGGTTCAAGTTCTTTGAGCTTACATGTTGAGAAAGTGTATTAACCGGTGCGGTTTTTGTATAAGCAACCAATACATTTTGTATAGATTTGTCATACTCAGTCATAGTTACAAAGAGAGTGTCTATTTTCTTGCCTCTATCAAAACCATTAAACTCATCATCTACAATGGCACGAGTTATTTGTCTTGCTCGGTCGGGTCTATAGTTAAAGAATATAACACTATCTCCGTCCTCTATTTTAGCAACTGGTTTATCATCTTGTTTGATAACAGCAGGTATTAAAAATTCATCTTCAACCCCCTCTTTATATGAGTTATCAACAGCTTCTACTGCGCTGTTCGCTTCTACTCCTATGCCATGAACTAGTGCATCATAACCAAATTTTGTTCGCTCCCATCTTGTGTCTCTATCCATCGTGTAGTATCTGCCTGTAACTGTTGCTATTTTTCCTACACCAATTTCTTTTAGTTTAACTTCAAGCTTTTCTATATCTTCCTTGCCAACAGATGGTGGTACATCTCTTCCGTCTAATATTGCATGAACATAAACTTCTTTCTGTCCCTGTCTTTTCATAAGTTCTAATAGACCATATAGATGATCTACATGACTATGAACTCCACCATTGGAAACTAAACCCATAAGGTGAACTTTCCCTTTGTTCTTTTTTGCATTTTCTACAGCAGCTAAAAACTCTTTTTTCTCAAAGAAGCTACCATCCTCTATAGCTTTAGAGATGCGTGGAAGTTCTTGATAAATCACTCTTCCTGCTCCAATATTAATATGACCTACTTCTGAGTTCCCCATCTGTCCCGCTGGAAGGCCCACTTCTTCACCACTTGCGTCTAGTGTGCTAGTTGGGTTCTCTTGCATAAGTTTGTCAAATACTGGTGTATTTCCGCGTGTAACTGCATTTCCAGGATAATCTTTACCGATTCCCCAACCATCTAATATAATTAATGATACTGGTTTTTTACTCATAATTTTTTCTTCTAATAAAAGTTTATGTTTTAGTAATATTTTCTAGTTTAATGTTTGATTTATGAACTATAAATCTGTTGGTTTCTTCTTTTTCGAAGCAAAGTTAATTCAATTTTGAATTAAATCTTATTTTGAGAAAAAATAACCACGTTTTTTTGTAATACTATCTCTGTTAAGATAGTTGTAATTTCTCTTTCAAATACTCGGCAGTATAAGAGTCTTTGCACTTTACCACCTCCTCGGGTGTTCCACAGATAACTATGTTGCCACCTTTGTCTCCACCACCGGGACCTAAATCTATAATATAATCTGCGCATTTTATTACATCCATATTGTGTTCGATTATCACAATGGTGTGACCTCTTTCTATTAGTGCGTAAAATGCATTCAATAGTGTATTTATGTCATGAAAATGAAGACCCGTTGTGGGTTCATCAAAAATAAACAGGGTAGAGTCTGTTTTCTCCTCACCCAAAAAGAAGGCTAGTTTTACACGTTGGCTTTCTCCACCCGACAGGGTAGATGACGATTGTCCCAACTTAACATAGCCAAGCCCAACATCTTGCAAGGGTTGCATTCGCTTAATTATCTTCTTTTCAGTAGAGCCTTTCTTTGAACCAAAAAACTCCATGGCTTGATCAATAGTCATATTCAACACATCGTGAATGTTTTTGCCATTGTATTCTACTTCCAAAACATCCGAGTTGAATCGTTTGCCATGACACGACTCGCATGTAAGCTTCAAGTCGGCCATAAATTGCATCTCTACAACAATTTCTCCATCACCTTTACACTCTTCACATCTACCCCCATCAATATTGAAAGAGAAGAAGGTAGGTGTAAAATTCATCTGTTTAGATAACGGCTGAGCTGCAAATAATTTTCGTATCTCATCGTAAGCTTTTATATAGGTTACAGGATTTGAACGAGACGATCTACCAATGGGGTTTTGATCTACTAGCTCCACCCGGTTTATTAGTTTATAATCACCTGTTATTTCGTTGTAATCGATATTTCTAGTAGTTGTGCTATTCACTTTATCTTGCAAAGCATGATAAAACACATTGTTGATTAACGAAGATTTTCCTGAACCACTCACTCCAGTAACTACAGACATTACCCCCAATGGTATTTTCACATCTATGTTTTTAAGGTTGTTGTGGCGTGCACCTTTTATTTCTATATAATTATTCCATTTTCTTCGCTGATTGGGGACTTCAATTTTTTCTTCACCTATCAAATACTTTACTGTATAACTATCTGATTTTGATACAAGTTTGTCAACATCGCCTTGATAGATAATCTCTCCACCCAATCGACCTGCTAGCGGGCCAATATCGATGATATAATCTGCAGCACGAATAATCTCCTCGTCGTGTTCAACCACTACCACAGTGTTGCCAATGTTTTTAAGGTCTTTCAATACATTGATTAGCAGTTGAGTATCGCGAGAGTGAAGCCCAATACTGGGCTCATCCAGAATAAAAAGCGAACCAACCAAACTGCTTCCTAATGATGAGGCAATATTAATCCGTTGGCTTTCTCCACCCGACAAAGTGTTTGACAATCTATTTAATGTAAGGTACGATAGCCCAACATCCATTAAAAACTGCACACGGTTTTCTATCTCAATCAGCAATCGCTTAGAGATGGCAATGTCAGTTTCGTCCATTTCAAGTGTATCGAAAAATTCTTTTAGTTTGTAAATGGGCATCGACACTAAATCTGCTATCGATTTGCCTCCAATTTTCACATAAAGTGCTTCCTTTTTCAAGCGTGCTCCCTTGCACACAGGGCAAATTGTTTTACCGCGGTAGCGTGCCAGCATCACTCTGTATTGAATCTTGTAAAGATTTTCTTCTAGCATTTTGAAGAAACTGTTGATACCGTAAATCTCTTCATTGCCATTCCATAGTAAATCTTTTTCTGCGTCAGATAGGTCGTAGTAGGCACGATGAACCGGGAAATCGTACTTCCAAGCCTTATCAACAAACTCTACTCGCCATTGACCCATTTTTTCGCCACGCCAAGAAGCAACACACCCTTCATATACAGAGAGACTCTTATCAGGCACAACCAGGTTTTCGTCTATCCCCATCACCATCCCAAAGCCTTCGCATTTGGGGCATGCTCCAACAGGGCTATTAAAGCTGAACATTAAGTCGGTTGGTTCTTGGAAGACTATTCCGTCTGCCTCAAACCGACTGGAGAATGGAGCTCTTTCAATTCCTTTTTCTGTCCAAAACTTAACCACACAATCTCCATTTCCTTCAAGAAAGGCAGTCTCTACCGAGTCGGAAAATCTACTAATAGTGCTCTTGTCCGACCCTGTAGATAGACGATCAATTACCAGTAATACATCTTCAACAGCAGGAAGTGTTTTACGTGTCAAAAAATCATCTATTCTAAAGAATTCATCTTTAAATCCCACCCGTGTATAACCCTCTTTTTGCAACACCTCTAGCTGTTCACGCAGTGTGCGCTCGCTTCTTAATTCAATATTAGTGAGAACAGCCATGCGAGTGCCCTCTGTGTACGACTTCATATGAGCCACAACATCAGCTACAGAGTGTTTTTTTATCTCTTCTCCTGAAACTGGTGAAATAGTTTTACCAGCACGAGCAAATAGCAAACGCAGATAGTCGTATATCTCGGTTGAGGTGCCCACTGTAGAACGCGGATTGCGTGTATTTACCTTTTGTTCAATAGCAATTGCAGGAGGTATTCCTTTTATATAGTCAGCTTCGGGTTTGTGCATTCTGCCTAGAAACTGACGCGCATAAGACGATAAACTTTCCACATAGCGTCTTTGCCCCTCAGCATAAAGCGTGTCGAATGCTAGCGAGGATTTACCAGACCCTGACAGACCAGTAATTACGGTGAATGTGTTGCGAGGTATTTTCACGTCAATATTTTTGAGGTTGTTTACTCTCGCACCTTTTATATCTATTACTTTAGGATTGCTCATTTATATATTTAGTTAAGTGGCTCTTTTTTTGAAATACAATCTACAAACTTACACAAAAAAGCTGACAAATTTAAATAACTACCAACACCAATAAATTGAACAGATTGTAAATTATGTTGTTTTTTCTTTGATTATAGTGCTGAAGTAATTGTTGGATGTTGTGTGATGTTAACAGCTTCCTTTTTATACAATCTAGATTGTATATCTATTTAGAATCAAAGTGAATTGCTGTTTTTCTCAACACAATACCCACTGTTTCACATTTATAAATTGTATATTTGCTTAGATTAAAAATTAGCTCTTAGAGAAAGATTATGGAGAAATTGCAAATAGAAATACCACTTATACTTCCTGAAGTTCCTGATGATAAAGATGCATGTGTTCAAGATTTTATACAACTATTAGAGGATGAAAATGGGATTGAGAAAGTGCATGTTGAAAAAGTGGGGGGAAGCGATGTGCCGCATCTCTGCTTTCATTACAATCCATCGGAGATATCCATTAGTCGTATACGTGCCATTGCACATCAGGTGGGTTCGTCTATTAGTGAAAGAATAGGGCATAAGTTGATAGAGGTGAGGGGTATTCGGCATCCTCGACAAGCTCGCAATATAGAGAAGAAGCTTAAAGCTCTGCCGGGTATGATTGAGGTTTCGGTTTCTGCATCTGGAATGATAAGGGCAGAGTTTGAGAAGATGAAACTGGGAGAGGCAGAGTTGTTGCAAGCACTAAGGAAGCAGGGATTGTCAATACCCAACAAGTCTGTAGATGCTAAAAAATATTTGCAGGCGGTAAAAGGAGAACCTACAGAGAAGAGGGAAAAAGAGGGTGTCCACGAGCATGAACACTCGCATGGTGGGGTGTTTGGAGAGAAAACCGAGTTGATATTCTCAATCCTTTCAGGAGTCCTTTTAGCCATTGGTTTTGGAGTTACCTTTATCTCTTCTGTACCATTATCTGTAAGCATAGCTTTCTATATTGGCTCTTATCTATTTGGAGGGTATTTTACCACAAAAGAGGCATTGGAAAGGGTGTTGAAAGGAGGTTTCGAAGTCGATTTCCTGATGATGGTTGCAGCTATTGGAGCAGCTATATTGGGTAAGTGGGTAGAAGGTGCATTGCTACTATTTTTGTTCAGTTTGGGTCATGCTTTAGAGCATCACGCTATGAACAAAGCTAAGAAGTCGATAGAAGCATTGGCAGAGCTTGCTCCCAAAACAGCTCTTAGAAAGCGTAATGGCAAAACAGAAGAGGTGGATATAGACAGTGTGAGGATTAACGATATAATTGTTGTAAGACCCGATAGTAAAATCCCGGTGGATGCTGTTGTGGTGTATGGTCAAAGCAGTGTCGATCAGTCATCTATCACAGGCGAAAGTATACCTGTAGATAAAGTAGCTGTTGAAGATACCGAAATAGATTATTCGAAAGAAAAAGATATTAGTAGCGATAATAGGGTTTACTCTGGAACAATTAATGGAAACGGCTCGCTTGAAGTGAAGGTGATTAAAGAGAGCAAAGATACCACACTCTCTAGGCTTATTACTTTGGTGAACGAGGCTCAAACACAAAAGTCGCCTACACAGCGTTTTACAGATAAGTTTGAAAGATATTTTGTTCCAATAATTTTAGGATTGGTTGTTTTGTTATTAGGAGCTTTTCTTGTAATAGACGAAACTTTCAACGATAGTTTCTATCGTGCCATGACGGTGCTTGTAGCGGCAAGTCCTTGTGCACTAGCAATATCTACACCTAGTGCAGTGCTTAGCGGTGTGGCTAGAGCTGCAAAAGGAGGAGTGCTTATAAAAGGGGGGCGTCCGCTAGAAGATTTAGGTGTGTTGACAGCGTTGGCATTCGACAAGACTGGCACACTAACCGAAGGTAAACCAAACCTAACAGAAGTGATAGCTTTAGATAATGTTGATGAAAATGAATTGTTGAGAATAGCTGTGGCAGTGGAGGCTTTAAGCGACCACCCATTGGCAAAAGCAATTGTGAGAGATGGTAAGAAGCGTATTGGTGATGGACGTTTGCTTCCTGAAGCTCAAAATTTAGAGTCGGTGCTAGGAAAAGGTGTTAAAGCACTACTTGGGAGTGATGATATATATATAGGCAACTTAGAGCTACACGATAACATTGATAATCAGAAACCCTCTGCAGCTATAAGAGAGCAGGTGGAAGCACTTGAAGAGAGGGGAAATACCACAATGATTGTACGACGCAATAATGCCTATATAGGTATTTTGGCTTTGATGGATACACCACGAAAAGAGGCGCAAAGCACATTGCAGAAATTGAAGAAAGTGGGCATAAAAAGAATGATTATGCTAACTGGCGACAACCAGAAAGTGGCTGATGCAGTGGCTCAAGAGATAGGTATAACTGACGCTTGGGGTGGTTTACTGCCCGAGCAGAAAGTAGATGCTATAAAAGAATTAAAAGAGACCGAAAGTAAAGTGGCAATGGTGGGAGATGGTGTGAACGATGCACCCGCTATGGCGCATAGCACTGTGGGTATAGCAATGGGGGCGGCTAGCTCTGCTGTTGCTCTAGAAACAGCAGATATTGCACTTATGGGCAATACGCTCGATGCACTTCCATTTGCTATTGGGTTGAGCAGAATGACGCGCAGAATTATAAAGCAAAACATTTTTATTAGTTTAGGAGTTGTAGCCCTGCTCATCCCCGCCACTATATTCGGATTTGCCAATATGGCAATTGCTGTGGTTTTTCACGAAGGCTCTACATTGGTGGTAGTTCTCAATGCGTTGAGGTTGTTGAGATATAAGAAATGAAATGTTAATAATACTCTTTTTCTAAAACAATAGGAGTCTTCTCTATGTTATTTGTGTAAAACAATTATCTTTGCACACTATTACAGATAGTGTGCAGTGTTAGGCTGCACAAATACAAATTTAAAAGATTAATAATGAAAGATTTTTTTAGGATTAAAACCATAATAGCTGTTGCGATATTGTCGCTATCAGCTACATCAATGGCTTTTGCTGGTGGTATATTAACTAATACCAATCCAAGTGCACGATTTGCACGCTTGATGGCTCTCGATGCCTCTACCAATGCAGATGCGGCTTACTACAACCCAGCAGGAACAATTAAACTATCCGAAGGCTTCCACTTCTCATTTAGCAATCAGAGTGTTTTTCAAGAGAGAATTATCACCTCTTCTTTTGCTCCAATGACAGGAGCTGGAACAAAAGATTTTATTGGTAAAGCATCCGCTCCACTTGTACCAGGCTTGCAAGCTGTATATAGAAAAGGTAAATGGGCGCTTTCTGGAAACATTTCGATAACAGGAGGTGGAGGAAAAGCAACGTTTGATGATGGACTGCCTTCGTTCGAATCGCAAGTTTCGATGCTTGTCCCCGCAATTAATCAGATAGGTGCCGGATTGGCAAATGCAATTCCTGGCTCATCGCTCATTTCAAAGGGATATTCTTTAGACCAATATATGCATGGTGTTAACTACATTTTTGGCACCCAATTGGGTGGTGCTTATGAAATTAACGATATGTTTTCAGTGTATGCAGGCTTTCGCTTAAATATTGTTCACAATGAATACGAAGGGCATTTAACCAATTTGATGTTGGATATAGATGCAAAAGGAT
>DUVZ01000122.1 GCA_012840785.1 Bacteroidales bacterium | reverse complement strand
CCTGGATTGGGTAAAACTACTTTGTCGCACATTATAGCAAATGAGTTGAATGTGGGATTTAAAGTAACCTCGGGTCCAGTACTTGACAAGCCTGGCGATTTGGCAGGCTTGCTCACTTCACTAGAGGTGAATGACGTCCTGTTTATTGATGAGATTCATCGTCTCTCTCCCATTGTTGAAGAGTACCTTTATAGTGCGATGGAAGACTATCGGATAGATATAATGATTGATAAAGGACCAAGTGCACGTTCTATTCAAATTGATTTGAATCCGTTTACGCTTATTGGTGCTACTACACGCAGTGGGTTGTTGACTAGTCCATTGAGAGCTCGTTTTGGTATCAACATGCATTTGGAATATTACGATGTAGAGACATTGAAAGGTATTGTGTTACGTTCAGCTTCTATTTTAGAGGTAGGCTGTGAGAAAAATGCTGCTTTGGAAATTGCTTCACGCAGTAGAGGAACTCCCCGTGTTGCTAATGCACTGTTGCGGCGAGTACGCGATTTTGCACAGGTAAAAGGAACTGGCAGGATTGATAAAGCTATTGCTACTTATGCTTTGGAGGCATTGAATATAGATAAGTTTGGATTGGATGAGGTGGACAATAAAATTCTTGTCACTATTATAGATAAGTTTCGTGGAGGCCCTGTGGGTATTACTACTATTGCAACAGCTATTGGTGACGACCCCGGAACTATTGAGGAGGTGTACGAGCCATTCCTTATAAAAGAGGGGTTTATAAAGCGTACACCACGTGGGCGTGAGGTAACAGAGTTTGCCTATGAGCATTTAGGACGCAAGCGAATAGAAGACCAGAAAACACTTTTCTAGTGTTTATACTCAATCTTTTGCAAAACAAAAAAAGCACTAAATTCTTAGTGCTTTTTTGTTTAATATAATTTCAACAACTCTACTGCAGAGTTGTTAGTCAATCTATAATTTGCTAAATACCAAGTCCATCTTCATCTTAGACTTAGATTTTAAGAGAGTAGTTGCAGTAGGTGTCATTTGGTTGAACACAGCTGTTATTTGAGTTTGATTACTTATATACGATGTTTTTACATCGATCGGTACAAGAAGATAGTTTAAGTCGGTTACTTTTCCATCGCTCTTCTCCTTATAATGGTTTATCATAGCTGCCAAGTTGCCAAAGTCGTAGGTGTAAGTTGTTTCATCTAGTTTTGCATAAAAGCTAGTAATATTGTCAGGAACCTTTCTTTCTTCAAAAAACTCCTTCATTTCATCTTTGGGAACTAACAGAAGGTAAGGTGAGGGCGTTAACTTGTATCTTAAGTTAGCATCTTCATCAGGCAAAGCTGTCACCCTAAATTTTGCTAAGTTCAATGCTTGATTGTTTAACTTGTCAGCTCTTTCAGTAAGTGGGAATCTAACTTCTGTGAATACTCCTGCTGGACTTTTTATGTATGCATACTCATCATTTTCCTCTAATAGCTTATCATTCTTGTTTTGTATTCTATTTATTTGAATTACTTCAGGCGTGGTATTTAATATCATGCTAGCTGTTCGTATGGTGTCTTGTTCAGTAGAAGACCCTTTTTCATCTAAATAGTTGTAATAAATGTATAGATAGGTGTGATCGACTGTAATAATTGCTCCTGAACCAAAATCGGTAGTTAGATAGACGCCTCTGAAATGCTCTTTGAATGAGTCTGTATCTAAATTATCAATTGTTTCAGAGAGATTGTAAACTCTCTCACCTAATGAGTTAGGCAATTCTACAAATGCCCTGTGATAGTAATCTACTTCGTCTCTTTCTGCTTTGGGTACTTCTATATTTGCTGGAGAAAAAACAGATCTTCCTATAGGAGTATCAATGTCAACGTACTCAATTGGGTTGAAGTTAGTGTAATAGCTCCCTCCTGGCAAAGCTTTATTTATTTCGTAGACCGACAAACCAATGGGTGCTAGAGAATCTCCTTTCCAAGAGTTGTAAAACACTGCAACCTTTACAGAGTCGATAGTTGAGTTTTTTGGAAATTTGCTGCCTTCGGGATAATAAAACTCGCCAACAAAGTCAGATCTGATTGTACCAAAAAGAGGGTCTTTGTACTCTCCAAGTACAGGGTTTTTAGTTTTGGCAAACATCCCTTCGGGTAGTAAAGAATCAACCGACACAGTTTTTGCGTTTATAAATAGTGAGTCGGTTCCCACAGTAATTCTATCGTTATCAGGTTGAATGGTGAACCCTATATTTTTCAAGGAGTCATCGCACGAATAGAGTAGTGCAATTATTGACAATAGGGTGATATAAAATATATTTTTATGCTTCATTATATGTTGAAATAATATTTACGCACAAATATCAGAAAAAATAGTTGTAAAGGAACATCTTTAGTGAGCTTTCTTCGCTATTTTAAAGATATTTGTAAAACTTGCTTGTGCTTGGAGTGATTATTTAGAATCTATGGCAATATGTTTTTCTCTTTATAGAGGATAATATATTCTTGAGCTAACTTTAAAATATTAATTAACTGTTGATTTGTTGGGAGAAATAAAAAGGTAGCTTCCCCTATAGTAGGTAGCTACCTTTTATGTTCTGTGTGCTAAATGCTTAGATAACAATTAAGCATCAATTTTCTCATAAAACTCATTTATGTTATCAACATACTTATCAAAGTCTTCGTCTTTTGCAAGAAACTTAACTTTTTGCTCTTTTATAAATTCAGATATTTCAGGCTCTATAGTTTCGCCACCTTGAATAACTCCGTCAGAGTATTCGATAGCTAGTTTTGTAAGGTTGCTATAGTCCATTACACCTCGTTGTTTAATTCTTTCGATAACACCGTCATCAATTCCTTCAAACTTCAATTTGTCGGTAACGTTTTCTCTAAAAGGGTTTTCAAACACATCATCATAAGGAGTATAAATAACTTTTGCATCTTTGAAAGTTGGGTCGTCGGCATAACCTTTTTTAATAAAAATAGGTGCTAAAGCAGACATCCATCCATGACAGTGGATAATATCGGGAACCCATCTTAGTTTTTTGATAGTTTCCATTACGCCTCTTACGAAAAATATGCTGCGTTCGTCGTTATCTTCGTATTCTACACCATCTTTGTCAACGGTGGTTTCTCTATTTTGGAAATAATCTTCGTTGTCGATAAAGTAAACCTGCATACGAGCAGCTTGTATAGAAGCAACCTTGATGATTAAAGAGTGGTCTGTATCGTCGATAATAAGGTTCATACCTGATAGACGAATCACTTCGTGTAGTTGATTTCTACGCTCATTAATGCTACCAAATTTGGGCATAAATGTGCGAATTTCGTGACCTTTTTCTTGTATTAATTGTGGGAGGTTACGGCAAGTTGTCGATTGCAGTGTTT
>DUVZ01000121.1 GCA_012840785.1 Bacteroidales bacterium | reverse complement strand
GTATTGAAACAGGTGTCATCAAAACTGGTGAAGAAGTTCAAATTATCGGTCTTGGAGCAGAAGGAAAAAAATCAGTTGTAACTGGTGTTGAGATGTTCCGTAAAATTTTAGATGAAGGACAAGCTGGTGATAATGTTGGTTTATTGCTTCGTGGTATTGATAAAGACCAAATCAAACGTGGTATGGTAATTACTCACCCAGGAAAAGTTACACCTCATACTACATTTAAAGCCGAGGTGTATATCTTGAAGAAAGAAGAAGGTGGTCGTCACACTCCTTTCCACAACAAGTATCGTCCACAGTTCTATATCCGTACGCTTGACGTAACTGGCGAGGTAACTCTTCCAGAAGGAGTAGAAATGGTAATGCCAGGTGATAACGTAACAATTACTGTAGATCTTATCTATCCAGTAGCTTGTAATGTAGGTCTTCGCTTTGCTATTCGTGAAGGTGGTCGCACAGTAGGAGCTGGTCAGATTACAGAATTATTAGATTAATCTTTTGAAGATTAACAAAATAGAGTAACCCCGATTAGTTGGTTATGGCAACGTAGCCAACTATCGTGTTATTCACGGGTCTAGCTCAGCTGGTAGAGCACTGGTCTCCAAAACCAGGTGTCGTGAGTTCGAATCTTACGACCCGTGCTAAATTTATTTAGAATTAAATGAAAAAAATAGCTGCATATCTCAAGGACTCGTACACCGAGTTGGTATACAAGGTGACTTGGCCTTCCAGAGAAGAACTTTCCAATAGTTCGGTTATTGTTATGATTGCTTCCCTTATTATAGCATTACTGGTTTTTGGTATTGATTCTTTGTTTGAGTGGATATTGAAACTTCTATATGGTGTTTTATAATAATCTGAATTAAGAATGACTGAAACTGGAAAAAAATGGTACGTTTTACGTTCTGTTAGTGGAAAAGAAAATAAAGTCAAAGAATATCTTGAATCAGAGATTGAGAAAACCGATTTAGGCAAATATGTCTCACAGGTCCTTATCCCCACAGAAAAGACTTATATAGTGCGTGCTGGTAAAAAAGTTCTCCAAGAGAGACCTTATTTGCCCGGCTATGTACTTATAGAGGCTGAACTGATAGGGGATGTTGTTCATGAACTCAAAAGCATCAATTTTGTTATAGGCTTTCTACCCAATACAGATAATCCACAACCCCTTAGAGATTCTGAAGTAAAAAGAATTTTGGGCACAATGGATGAATTGGATGAGATGGCCGACGAAATGGATATGAATTACTACGTTGGCGAAAATGTGAAGGTTACAAGTGGACCTTTTAGCAGTTTTGTTGGCGAAGTGCAAGAGGTGAACGAAGAGCGCATGAAGCTCAAGGTAATGGTTAAGATATTTGGACGTGAATCTCTCTTAGAATTGGGGTATATGCAGGTTGAAAAAGAATAGTCGTGGGTGGTTACGCATCTGTTGATGTTATTCTTTATTAGTGTTTCGAAAACGTAATTAAATTAAATCAAAAAAATGGCTAAACAAGTTGCTGGACAACTAAAATTACAGATCAAAGGAGGAGCTGCAAATCCATCTCCACCCGTTGGACCTGCTTTGGGTTCGAAGGGTATTAATATTATGGATTTTTGCAAGCAATTCAATGCCAGAACACAAGATAAGGCAGGGAAAGTGTTACCAGTGGTAATTACTTACTACTCTGATAAGTCTTTTGATTTTATAGTTAAAACCCCACCCGTTGCGATACAATTATTGGAAGCAAGTAAAAAGAAGTTAGGTTCGCCAGAGCCAAATAGAGTAAAAATAGCTAGAGTAACTTGGGAACAAGTACAAGCAATTGCTACTGACAAAATGACTGACTTGAACTGCTTTACAGTAGAATCTGCAATGAGGATGGTAGCTGGAACGGCTCGAAGCATGGGTATCACAGTAAGAGGGGAATTCCCTAAAAACGTAGAATAATTAAAACTTCAATTAAGACATGAGTAAACTAACGAAAAATCAAAAGTTGGCTTTGAGCAAGATTGAAGAAGGGAAAACCTATTCTTTAAGAGAGGCATCGTCATTAGTTAAGGAAATAACCACAACTAAATTTGATGCATCTGTTGATATCGATGTACGTTTAGGCGTAGATCCGCGAAAAGCTGACCAAATGGTAAGAGGTGTAGTATCTCTTCCACACGGTACGGGTAAAGAAGTCAAAGTGCTGGTATTATGCTCTCCTGATGCAGAAGCTGCAGCCACAGAAGCTGGCGCAGATTATGTTGGACTTGATGAGTATATAGAGAAAATTAGAGGCGGTTGGACTGATGTTGATGTTATTATAACACAACCCGCTATTATGGGTAAAATTGGTGCGCTTGGTCGTGTATTAGGACCTCGTGGTTTGATGCCAAACCCAAAAAGTGGTACGGTTACTCCTGATGTAGCTACGGCTGTAAGGGAAGTAAAACAAGGAAAAATCGACTTTAAAGTAGACAAGGCTGGTATTGTACATACCTCAATTGGTAAGGTTTCTTTTACATCTGATCAGATTAGAGAAAATGCGAAAGAATTTATTCTTACGCTGTTAAAACTAAAACCTACATCGGCTAAAGGTGTTTATTTTAGAAGTATTTATCTTTCAAGTACGATGAGTAAAGGGATTAAGGTTGATCCCAAATCCATAGACGAAGTTTATGAAGTTTCTAAACAACAACAAGGATAAATATCTATGAAGAAGGAAGATAAAAATAAAATTGTAGAACAGATTGCAACCACTATCAAGGAGTATGATAACTTCTATCTAACTGATATTTCTACTTTGAATGCTGAGAAAACTAGCATATTGAGAAGAGAGTGTCATAAAGAAGACATCAAATTGATGGTAGTAAAAAATACTTTACTTCGCAAAGCATTTGATAGCTTAGATGAAAGCTTTGATGAGCTAGACTCTCTTTTGGTAGGGCACACGGCTCTTATGTTTTCAAATGTAGCTAATGCTCCTGCAAAGTTAATCGATAAATATAAGAAAGATAAAGTACCAGCATTGAAAGGTGCATATGTACAGGAAAGCTTTTTTGTCGGTGCCGAGTATTTGCCACAACTTGTTACTATTAAGAGCAAGGATGAGGTGATAGGTGATATTATTGGATTATTGCAATCTCCAGCAAAAAATGTTATATCTGCTCTAAAATCGGGTGGAACTATTATACATGGTGTTTTGCAAACCCTATCAGAAAAATAATATATTTTCAATCAAACAAAGAATTAATAAACAATTAAAATCATACAAAAAATGGCAGACTTAAAAGATTTTGCTGAAAAATTAGTTAACTTAACTGTTAAAGAGGTTAACGAACTTGCTGAAATTTTAAAAGAAGAATACGGTATAGAGCCAGCAGCAGCTGCAGCAACAGTAGTTGCAGGTCCTGCAGCAGAAGCTGAAGCAGAAGAGCAAACAGAATTTGATGTTGTTCTTACTTCTCCAGGTGGATCTAAATTAGCTATAGTAAAACTAGTAAAAGAACTTACTGGTCTTAGCTTGAAAGAATCTAAAGAACTGGTTGACGCTGCACCATCTGAAATTAAAAAAGGAGTATCAAAAGATGAGGCTGACGCACTTTCATCACAACTTACAGACGCAGGGGCAGAAGTTGAAATTAAATAGCAATAATCTGATATAAAATCAGAAGTATGGTTAAGAATCTTCATTCAGAAGGTTCTTAACCTTTTGTGTCAATACATATAAGTTCCAACAAACTCAATTATCCCATGTCTTTAAACCAAACCAACAATAGAATTAATTTTGCATCAATTGCTAATCCATTGCAGTTTCCAGACTTTTTGGAAGTGCAACTAAAATCTTTTCAAGATTTTTTGCAACTTGACGCACCCCCAGAGCATAGAAAGAATGAAGGGCTTTATAAAGTCTTTACAGAAAACTTCCCTATTGCCGATACACGTAATAATTTTGTCCTTGAGTTTTTAGATTATTACATCGATCCTCCTCGCTATAGTATAGACGAGTGTATTGATAGAGGATTGACGTATAGTGTACCCTTGAAGGCAAAACTTTATTTATATTGTACAGATCCAGACCATGAGGATTTTGCATCAGTTATCCAAGATGTTTATTTGGGTACTATACCCTATATGACAGAGCGTGGTACATTTGTAATTAATGGTGCCGAGCGTGTGATTGTATCACAGCTACACCGATCTCCAGGTGTGTTTTTTGGTCAAAGCATACATACCAATGGAACAAAATTGTACTCAGCTCGTGTAATTCCGTTTAGGGGTTCGTGGATTGAGTTTGCAACTGATATCCACAATGTGCTTTATGCATATATCGATAGAAAAAAGAAATTGCCCGTAACAACTCTTTTACGCGCTATAGGATATGAAAGTGATAAAGATATACTAGAGATATTTGATCTTGCTGAAGAGATAAAAGCAACTAAAACAGGCTTGAGAAAGGTTATTGGACGCAAGCTTGCTGCACGTGTTTTGAAATCTTGGATGGAGGATTTTGTAGATGAAGATACCGGTGAGGTAACTTCTATTGAGAGAAACGAAGTGATTCTTGAAAGAGAAACTGTATTGGATGAAGATAATATAAATGAAATTCTAGAATCTGGGGTTTCTCTTGTACTGCTTCATAAAGAAGCTCAAAACACTTCCGACTATTCTATCATTTATAATACATTGCAAAAAGATCCCAGCAATACTGAGATTGATGCAATTAGACATATATATCGTCAGCTTCGAAGTGCCGAGCCTGCAGATGATGCAAGTGCACGTGAAGTAATTAATAACTTGTTTTTCTCTGAAAAACGTTATGATTTGGGCGATGTGGGTCGTTATAGAATCAATAAAAAACTAAATCTCGATATCGACGACTCTGTACGTGTTTTAACGAAAGAGGATATTATAGAGATTATTAAATTCCTTATCGAGCTTATTAACTCGAAAGCTATTGTTGATGATATCGACCATTTGAGCAACAGGCGTGTGCGTACTGTTGGCGAACAGCTTTACAATCAGTTTGGTGTAGGTTTAAATAGAATGGCGCGCATTATACGCGAGCGAATGAATGTGAGGGACAATGAGGTGTTTACACCTATCGACCTGATTAATGCCAAAACTATTTCGTCTGTAATAAATACATTCTTTGGAACAAACGCTTTGTCTCAGTTTATGGATCAAACGAATCCGTTGGCAGAGATAACTCACAAGCGTAGAATGTCGGCTTTAGGGCCTGGTGGTTTATCGCGTGAGCGTGCTGGTTTTGAGGTGCGAGACGTACACTTTACTCATTACGGTCGTTTGTGTCCGATTGAAACACCAGAGGGTCCGAATATTGGACTAATATCTTCGTTGTGTGTGTATGCCAAAATTAATAGTTTAGGATTTATTGAAACACCTTATAGGAAGGTTGACAATACAAAGGTAGATACTACACAGGAGGGGGTTATTTATTTAGCTGCCGAGGAAGAGGAAGAGAGAATTATAGCACAAGGTAATGCGCCTCTTGATGAAGAGGGTAAGTTTACGTTATCCAGAGTGAAGGCGAGAAGAGATGCCGACTATCCAATAGTTGACCCAGAAGAGGTGGAGCTGATGGATGTGTCGCCAATGCAGATTGCTTCTATTGCTGCTGCATTGATTCCGTTTTTGGAGCATGATGATGCTAACCGCGCTCTTATGGGTTCTAATATGATGCGCCAGGCTGTACCATTAATTATACCCGATGCACCTATTGTTGGTACAGGGTTGGAGGAGCAGCTCATTAAAGACTCGCGCACACAGATTGTAGCAGCAAATGATGGTGAGGTTGTTTATGTAGATGCTACTACAATAAAAATTAAATACGAAAGAACAGAAGAAGAGGAGTTTACAAGCTTTGAAGACGCTGTTGTAACATATAATATACCAAAATACAGAAAAACTAATCAAAACACTACTGTCGACCTGAAACCTCTCTGTAGAGCTGGCGATAAGGTGAAAAAGGGGCAGATCTTAACAGATGGATACTCTACCGAAAAAGGAGAGTTGGCTCTTGGTAGAAACCTTAAAGTTGCTTTTATGCCTTGGAAAGGGTACAACTTTGAGGATGCGATTGTTTTGAGTGAAAGATTGGTAAGAGAAGATATCTTTACATCGATACACGTTGAAGAGTTTACGCTCGAAGTGCGCGAAACTAAACGTGGTGTTGAAGAGCTTACATCGGATATTCCAAACGTGAGTGAAGAGGCTACAAAAGACCTCGACGAAGAGGGAATAATTCGTGTGGGTGCACGCGTAAAACCAGGCGATATTTTAATTGGTAAAATTACTCCTAAAGGAGAATCGGACCCATCTCCTGAAGAGAAACTTTTGCGTGCAATTTTTGGTGATAAAGCAGGTGATGTGAAAGATGCATCAATGAAGGCTTCTCCTTCACTAAAGGGAGTTGTTATCAATACTAACCTGTTTTCGAAAAAACCGAAAAAAGGTAAAGGTAAATTGTCGAACAAGGCTCTTCTACCAAAAATTGATGAAGAGTTTGAAGGCAAAATGGAAGAGTTGAGAAAGTCGCTCATCGTAAAATTGACTACACTCACTGAAGGTAAATTATCGGCAGGGGTGAAGGATTATACTAATATGGATGTTATTCCTAAAGGTGCTAAATTTACGCAGGGTACTTTTGCAGACTTGGACTTCGAAGCGGTTCAGTTGAATAATTGGACGAATGATAAAGATCAAAACAAGTTAATCAGAACAACTGTTATCAACTACTTGCGCAAGCATAAAGAGCTTGATGCAGAATTGAAGCGTAAACGTTTTGACCTCACTATAGGTGATGAGCTACCTACTGGTATTATGAAGATAGCTAAAGTATATATAGCTAAAAAGCGTAAGATTCAGGTAGGTGATAAGATGGCTGGACGACACGGTAACAAGGGTATTGTTTCTAAAATTGTTCGTCAAGAAGATATGCCATTCTTAGCTGATGGAACGCCTGTTGATATTGTATTAAACCCACTTGGTGTACCTTCTCGTATGAACCTTGGACAGATTTTTGAAACTGTGCTTGGTTGGGCAGGTAAAGAGTTGGGTGTTCGTTTTGCAACTCCTATTTTTGATGGTGCATCGATGGATGATATCAATAAATGGACTGATAAAGCAAATGTTCCTCGTTATGGAAAAACATATTTGTATGATGGGGAAACAGGCGATAGATTTGATCAACCCGGAACTGTAGGGATTATCTATATGCTAAAGCTTGGACATATGGTTGAAGACAAAATGCATGCTCGTTCAATTGGTCCATACTCGCTCATTACACAGCAGCCTCTTGGTGGTAAAGCACAATTTGGAGGTCAGCGTTTTGGTGAGATGGAGGTTTGGGCTCTTGAAGCATTTGGAGCTGCGCACACATTGCAGGAGATATTAACTATCAAATCTGACGATGTGATTGGTAGATCAAAAGCTTATGAAGCTATAGTTAAAAGTGAACCGATGCCACAACCCGGAATCCCAGAGTCACTTAATGTATTGTTGCATGAACTAAGAGGGTTGGGATTGAGTATTTCACTCGATTAAACAGATCATATTTATTTATGATTATCCCTTTTTAAAAGAACGGGATGGCAAATTAACAAGAATCACTTAACTCTTTATATAATTATAAAAACATGGCATTTAGAAAAGAACGTAAGATAAAGAGTAACTTTTCAAAAATAACAATCAGTTTAGCATCTCCAGAAGAGATACTAGAAAATTCTAGTGGTGAGGTGCTTAAACCAGAAACTATAAACTATCGTACTTATAAACCAGAGCGTGATGGTCTTTTCTGTGAGCGTATTTTTGGTCCAGTAAAAGATTACGAATGTCACTGCGGTAAATATAAACGCATTAGATACAAGGGAATTGTATGTGATAGATGTGGTGTTGAAGTTACTGAGAAAAAAGTACGTCGCGAGCGTACAGGTCATATTCACTTAGTTGTTCCTGTGGCTCATATATGGTATTTTAGGTCGTTGCCTAATAAAATAGGTTACTTGTTGGGTATACCCACAAAAAAGCTCGATACTATAATCTATTATGAGCGATATGTGGTAATTCAACCAGGTGTTTTGGAGGGTGAATTAAAAGTGCGCGATCTTCTAACCGAAGATGAGTACTTGGATATACTAGAAAAACTTCCAAAGGATAATCAACTTTTGGATGAATCCGACCCAAATAAGTTTATTGCTAAAATGGGTGCGGAAGGTCTGTTAGGGCTGTTGGGCAACTTGAATTTAGATTCATTAGCTTATAAGCTACGCCATAAAGCAGATACAGAGACTTCCCAGCAGCGTAAAAATGAAGCATTGAAACAGCTTCAAGTTGTAGAGGCTTTTAGAGGCTCTAAAGCAATAAACAAACCCGAATGGATGATTTTGAAAGTAGTTCCAATCATTCCACCAGAGTTGCGCCCTCTTGTGCCGCTTGATGGAGGTAGGTTTGCTACTTCCGACCTTAACGATTTGTATCGTCGTGTGATTATACGCAACAATCGTTTGAAGAGACTTATAGATATACAAGCACCCGATGTAATTCTTAGAAATGAGAAACGTATGCTTCAAGAGTCGGTTGACTCTCTGTTGGATAACTCACGTAAATCGAGTGCTATAAAAACAGAATCGAATCGTCCTTTGAAATCGCTTTCAGATAGTTTGAAAGGAAAACAAGGTCGTTTCCGCCAAAACTTATTGGGTAAACGAGTTGACTATTCAGCACGTTCTGTAATTGTTGTAGGACCAGAATTGAAACTACACGAATGTGGTATACCTAAAGATATGGCTGCTGAGATTTACAAACCTTTTATTATTAGAAAGCTAATAGAGAGGGGTATTGTGAAAACAGTGAAATCGGCAAGAAGAATTGTTGATAGAAAAGAGCCAGTTGTGTGGGATATTTTGGAACATGTGATGAAAGGACACCCTGTTCTTCTTAACCGTGCTCCAACGCTTCACCGTTTAGGTATTCAGGCATTTCAGCCCAAAATGATTGAGGGTAGAGCAATTCAGTTGCATCCACTTGCGTGTACTGCTTTTAACGCCGACTTTGATGGTGACCAAATGGCTGTTCATCTTCCGTTAGGAAATGATGCTATATTGGAGGCGCAACTGCTTATGTTGGCATCGCACAATATTCTTAACCCCGCTAATGGTGCCCCCATTACCGTGCCTTCGCAGGACATGGTTTTAGGATTGTATTATATTACAAAAATACGTCCGGGTGCAATGGGCGAGGGAATGACATTTTATGGAGAGGAAGAGGCTATTATTGCTTACAATGAGGGTAAAATATCTGCTCATGCTCTTATAAATGTAATGGTGGATGATGTTGACGAAGAAGGAAAATTAATACGCAAGATGCACGAAACAACGGTTGGTAGAGTAATTACCAACGAATATATTCCAAAAGAAGTTGGGTATGTAAACGAACTGTTGTCGAAGAAATCGTTGCGTGATATTATTGGAAAGGTTATAAAAACCTGTGGTGTGGCACGAACAGCTCAATATCTTGATGATATTAAAGATTTGGGCTATAAAATGGCATTTAAAGGTGGTTTGTCTTTTAATCTCGACGATGTTATTATTCCAGAGGAGAAAGATGAACTTATAAACGAAGGCTATGCAGAAGTGGAGCAAATATTGGATAACTACAATATGGGTTTCATTACCAACAATGAGAGATACAACCAAATTATTGACACTTGGACACACGTAAACTCTAAGTTGTCGAACACATTGATGAAGCAAATTGCGGAAGACGATCAGGGATTCAACTCTGTTTTTATGATGTTGGATTCGGGTGCTCGTGGTTCGCGCGAACAGATTCGTCAGTTGTCAGGTATGCGTGGTTTGATGGCTAAACCTCAGAAAAGTGGAGCAGAGGGTGGACAAATTATTGAAAACCCAATTCTTGCTAACTTTAAAGAGGGATTGTCAGTTCTAGAGTATTTTATATCTACTCACGGTGCTCGTAAAGGTTTGGCCGACACGGCACTTAAAACTGCTGACGCTGGTTATCTAACGCGTCGCTTGGTTGACGTGTCGCAAGATGTTACAGTTGTTGAAGAAGACTGTGGTACATTGCGTGGTTTGGTTTCATCAGCATTGAAGAGCAACGACGAAGTAATAGCTTCTCTTTATGAAAGAATTTTAGGTCGTGTTTCTGTGCATGATATTTATCATCCGCAAACAGGAGAACTTATTTTAAGCTCTGGAGAGGAGATTACAGAAGATATAGCTGCCAAAATAGATAGATCGCCAATTGAGCGTGTTGAAATTCGCTCGGTTCTTACTTGTGAATCACGAAAAGGTGTTTGTGCAAAATGCTACGGACGTAACTTGGCAAGTGGTAAAATGGTTCAAAGAGGTGAGGCTGTTGGCGTTATTGCTGCTCAATCTATTGGTGAACCAGGAACTCAGCTAACGTTGCGTACTTTCCACGTTGGAGGTATTGCTTCTAACATTGCATCAGAAAGTCGTATTATAACAAAGTACGATGGTATTCTAGAGATGGATGATTTGCGTACTGTTGAATCGACTGATGATGAAGGTAAAACTCACAAAGTGGTGGTGAGCCGCTTGGTAGAGATGCGTATAGTAGACCCCAACACCAAAATTGTACTGTTGTCACACAACGTTCCTTATGGTGCAAAACTTTACTTCGATAATAATGTGAAGGTAAAGAAAGGTGATTTAATTTGTGAGTGGGATCCATTTAATGCTATTATCGTTTCTGAAGCAACGGGTAGAATAAAGTTTGAGAACTTTATAGAAAACGTTACTTATAAAGTTGAATCAGATGAGCAAACTGGTCTAAAAGAGAAGGTAATTATAGAGTCGCGCGATAAAACTAAAGCACCATCAGCTCATATTTTAAATGAAGATGATGATATATTGCGCAGCTACACACTTCCTCTTGGAGCTCATATCGTTAAAAAAGATGCTGATGTTATCAACACTGGCGATATATTAGTGAAAATACCAAGAGCCGTTGGTAAGTCGGGCGACATTACTGGAGGTTTGCCTAGAGTAACAGAGTTGTTTGAGGCTAGAAATCCTTCTAATC
The DNA here is from genome assembly GCA_012840785.1 of Bacteroidales bacterium. Classification (GTDB taxonomy): domain Bacteria; phylum Bacteroidota; class Bacteroidia; order Bacteroidales; family Dysgonomonadaceae; genus UBA2632. The sequence goes on along the minus strand of DUVZ01000121.1, from coordinate 6,018 downwards.
CTGCTGTTGTTTCTGAAATTGACGGAGAGGTTAGTTTTGGTAGAATAAAAAGAGCAAATCAGGAGATTATTGTTACTTCTAAACTTGGCGAAGAGAAAAAGTATTTGGTGCCATTGTCTAAACAGATTCTTGTTCAAGAAAATGACTATGTACGTGCCGGTTTAGCTCTTTCGGATGGTGCAATTACTCCAGCTTCTATATTGGCTATTAAAGGTCCAACTGCTGTACAGGAGTATATTGTAAACGAAGTCCAAGACGTTTATCGTCTACAGGGTGTGAAGATTAATGATAAACACTTTGAGGTGATTGTTCGTCAAATGATGCGTAAAGTTGAAGTTATAGAGCCGGGAGATACTCGTTTCTTAGAGAAACAACTCATCGACAAGCACGAAATAATGGAGGAAAACGATCGTATATGGGCTAAAAAGGTTGTTACCGATAGTGGCGACTCTGAGATCTTTGAGCCCGGACAGATTGTTACCGTTAGAAAACTGCGTGACGAGAATAGTTCTTTAAGACGTAGAGACTTGAAGCTTGTGGAGAGTCGTGATGCTATTCCTGCAACAGCCAATCAGGTGTTGCAAGGTATTACGAGAGCTGCACTACAAACAACTAGCTTTATGTCGGCTGCTTCTTTCCAAGAGACAACTAAGGTGTTGAACGATGCTGCTATTCATGGTAAGACTGATTATCTTGAAGGACTGAAAGAGAATGTAATCTGTGGTCACCTTATTCCAGCAGGAACGGGTCAGCGTTCATTTGAAAAATTGATTGTTGGTTCGAAAAAAGAGTTTGAAGAGATAGTATCAGCTGACTCTGACCTTGTGGGAGAAGAAAAGTAGTGTTGAATTGTTTTTTTGCTATCTATAAGCGAAAGTTCTTTATAATTGGTATGAGTTTGGATGTCGTAATAAAGCTACTGGTAAAGATTGCGCACGGCAACTGAAAGATCATGCGAATACTATCAATAACAAAGGGTTTGACTTTTAAAGTCAAACCCTTTTTTTGTTTTTTTTATTGAAAATATATTTAGCAGTTATTTATATCAGATTTCAACCAACTCTTTCTGCAACTTTTCATCTTGTAGCGATGCTGGTACAGACATTCTAATTTCGCTTTCGATAATTTCAATTATTCTCTCTCTTAAAAAGTCTTTTCTAGTAATTAGGCTAATTTCTCTTACAGGTGAAGCTTTCTCAAAAAATCTTACATTTAATTTTTGCTTATCTGTTAAGTGGTCGAGAGCCATTTCAGGAATTACAGTTATCCCATCATTGTTATCAACAATGTTGATAAGTGTTTCAATACTTCCGGCTTCGTATGTAAATGCAGAGCTCACAAAATTTGTAGATTTAAGGCTGCAAAGGTTTAATATTTGAGTTCTAAAGCAGTGCACTTCGTCTAACAGCCACAGCTTTGCACCCCTTAAATCCATCTCTTGTAATGATGGTTTTGAGTGAAGAAACCGTTCATTGGGCGATACATATGCCAAGAATTTCTCGTAATATACGGGTCTCTCTTTCATACGATTGTCGTGTAGGGGTGTTGCTAATATTCCTCCATCTATTGTGCCCTTTGCTAAGTTAGACAATATTTGATTGGTTGTCATTTCATTGATAACCAGTCTTATATCTGAGTTTTGTTCGCGATGGGTTTGCATTAACTTTGGTAAAAGATAAGGCGATACAGTAGGGATAATAGCTAAACGAAAAACCCCCTTGATAACCCCTTTTTCCTCTTCAACTATCTCTTGAATTTGACTAATTTGAGCAAGAGAAACACGTGCTTGATCAATAATTTTACGCCCCACATCTGTTGGTTCGATGGGAGATTGCGAACGGTCGAAAATTCTAACTCCCAATTCATCTTCAAGCTTTTGAATCATCATGCTTAGTGTGGGTTGGGTTACAAATGATGCTTCGGCTGCTTTAGAGAAGTGGCGATAGTTATCTACTGCAACAATGTATTCGAGCTGTTGTATGTTCATAAGATAGTTTTTGTGAAGTAATTAGAGCATTGAGCTTCTGTTATTTATGATTTGCAAAGTATTTCATAAACTGAGCACGCTCATATAGTGCTGGATCGGGTATGTTTGAATAGCTGAGCTTGCCTCTAAAATCTTGAAGGGTTTTATAGTTGTTTTGTTTCATCCACTCTTCCATGTATGTAATCATTTCGGGTATTATATTCAACCCCTCTTCATATAGCACACTGCATAGTTGCATTGCTGTAGCTCCTGCAAGAAGACCTTTTATAATATCTTCATGTTTGTGAACTCCATATGAGCAAGCTATATCGAAGTTTTGAACATAACCCGATGTAATAGCTGTCCACCTTAGCGTTTCGCTAAAATCTTCGGGATGGCTAAATACAGGGCCCGATATTATCTCCATTTTATTGATATCAATGTCTAGTTGATAGAACCTGTTGAATAGCACTACTGCGCTAACTCCAAGAGCTTCAAGCTTTTCAACTAACCCTGGTAGATTGCTCACTGTTCTAGCAATTTTTATAATGATGGGGATGTTGATAACTTTTTTAACTTCGCGAACAATCTTTATGTAAGACTCTTCGAGGTATCTATCGCCATATTGCCCGGTGTTGATTAAAAAAATATTCAATTCTAACGCATCTGCTCCTGCACTTTCAATACTTTTAGCAAAATCTATCCAACGGTCTACTTTATAGCAATTGATGCTAGCAATAATAGGAATATTGCACGATGCTTTAGCTTCACGAATCAAATCAAGGTATTTTTCCACATGATTCATCTCTACATAAGCGTTAATATAGTCGCTTGCTTCGGGATAGTCAGAACTAAGATTAAGCTTTTCTGAATGGCTATCTATTTGCTCCTCAAAAAGAGACTTCAATACTACAGCTCCCACTCCTGCTTTTTCAAGCTCTTTTATCTTTTTTATCGAATTTGTCAATCCGCTACTTGCTGCAATCAAAGGATTACGAAGCTTTAGTCCAGCATATTCTGTTGATAAATCTATCATAGTATTATTTATTATTTCAGATTATAAATTATTTTTCTTTCTCTTTTTCAATCTGTATACAAAAATAGACAAATATTTGTAATATCTCCTATTCCCTCTCTCCAAAAATATTTGAACCAACTCTTATTATTGTGCTTCCTTCTTCCACAGCAATTTTATAGTCGGAAGACATTCCCATCGACACCTCTTTAAAATGAGGACCGTCTGCAAAGAAATGCTCTTTTACCTTGTTGAAAAATGCTTGCAGTTTTGCAAACTCTTTTCTCACAACTGCTTCATCGTCAGTAAAAGTAGCCATGCCCATAACCCCCGATAGTTGTATATGCTTATATTCGCGCCATTTGTTGCTTTCGAGTAGTTTCCAACACTCCTCTTCCGAGAAACCTGTTTTTGTGTCTTCTTCAGCAATGTGCATTTGCAATAAGCATGGTATTACTCTGTCTACACGGGCTGCTTGCCTCTCTATTTGACGGAGTAGTCTTTCAGAATCTACACTATGAATGCAACTAATAAAAGGTGTAATAAACCTTACTTTATTGCGCTGCAACCTGCCTATAAAATGCCATTCGATATCTTCGGGCAAGTGGGGCTGCTTTTCTATAAGCTCTTGAACCCTACTTTCGCCAAAGATCTTGTGTCCACCATCGTATGCTTTTAATATTTCATCTACACCATGAAACTTAGAAACTGCTACCAAACGTGTTTCAGCAGGTAATTGGCTCTTTATCTCATCTATGTTTTTTTGAATATCCATTATGCTGATTGTTCCTTTGTGTTTTGTACTTCTGCACTATAAGGGTAAACATCCATAATTGCCGTTTCGGCTGCACTTGCAATGGTATAGTCTACCATTGATTTCTCCATTTCGGTTTCTATTATCTCAATAGCCTCTTTTAAGGTAGATGCTTGAACAAGCATATTTACTGCAGTTTTCTTTTCTGCTCCACTTTTTTCGTCTAAGGAAATAAAGTAGAGTCTCATTTTATAATATCTATCTCCTTCATCGTCAAAAAAAGACTCTGCATATTTTACGCGCTTTATATTAGAAATAGTAAACTCGCCAGTCATATAGGGAGTAATCTCTTGAATAATACGAGCTTCTGCTTCAGTAAACGACAATGCATCTACCAAATAAGGCTCTGTAACCATTTTCTGCATTCCCGACTCTAGCATTTTCTCGTAACGAACTTTACATTCAAACCAATTGTACATATCTTTTCTTTTTTAGTTTAGAACAAAATTAACAAAATATCCCGAGAATATCATTTCTCGGGATATCTATTTTGTAAAACCACACTATGATGATCGCTTTATGTGCCGTGGTGGTTAGTAGTTGATTGTATATCTTAGCTTTGCACCAAATGTGGTAGGAGTTCCTTTTTGCACCAATGGGTTTGAGTTGCCTGCTATATCTTTTGCCTCGAAATAGAAAGCATTGTAAGAGGTGTCGAATATGTTTTTGCCCCATAGTTCTAAAGCAATATTTCCTTTCTCAATAGTTACACTAGCATTGGTTAGCCCATAAAAAGATTGGTAGGCATCGTTTGCATCTGTCCAGTATATTTTTCCTGCACCACTATACTGCGCATTTGCTACCACTCGGTCGATAAAGCATCCATTGCCAAATGTGTAGTTGTAGCTTCCTCCCACAGTAAGGGTGTGGCGAGGTGCAAAGGGTATGTAGTTGTTGGTATAATCTACATCGCCAGATTTGTAGTTTTTAAACTTTGCACTCACAAAACCATACTCTGTAAAGAGAGAAAATGAGTTGGATGGAGCATAAGCCAAGCTCAACTCCACACCTTTGCTTGACGATTTTCCTGCATTCGACACGGTGCGTCCGGCTGTGGCATTGTTTAATAGATGAATTATTTGAATGTTGTCGACATCCATTGCAAACAGCGTGAAGTTGGCATTTAGTTTTTTATCTAAAAAAGTGAGTCTACCGCCCAACTCATAGTTCCAACTTGTTTCTGGATCAAAAGCTAGCTGTTCTTCTAGCGTTGGTTTTTTAGGTGTTTCGCTTTCAGCTTCTGCTGGAGGTGTGTCATTAGCTCCAGGCCTTCCACCAGGCGCCATTCCGCCAGGCATTTTACCCATCAAAGCTTCCTGCATAGCATTTTGCAGAATGTCCGAAAACGACTGCTCGTTGTATCCACCAGTTTTGTATCCCTTAGATGCGGAGAAGTAAACAAAGGCATCATCTCTTAAATCGTATTGCAGAGCCACTTTGGGCAGCACTTCCCAAAATCCTTTCGAAAAACGTCCCTCCATTAAAGTGTCGCTTTGCAGTGTGCGAGATATAGGTGGCATGCCAGGAAACATGGGTGGAATGTCAACTTTTACCTCCACACCCTGTGTTTCGGTAAAATAATCCATAGCTGTGTGCTCATAATCGGCGCGTATACCAAATGTAAGTGACAGTCCTTCTGCACCAAACAGTGTGTTCATCGACGATTGCTGGAAAAAAGCAATCCCTTTCGAAGGTTTGCGGTAGATGCCTGGCAGGTCTATTCTATCGTTGGTATATTTAACAGAAGGTCTTCTATCTTCTGGAATGTTTATCATTCCATTATCTATTCTCTGTTGAAGCATCTTCACGCCGTCTTCTTTTAGTGCAACTGGTGTTGATACTTTTCTATAGTCGTAAAATCCAAAAGCTCCAACAACCCAATTGTAGCGGTCTTTTTTGTCCGACTTGAATGTTATTTCCTGACTAATGGAGTGTTGATTCTGTTCTTGTAGTATGGAGAATACAGAGCGTGGCGAGTAGTCTTGGTCCATATACATCTCATCATTAAGGTATTGGTAGCCAGTGTTTGAGTTTACCATAAATCCATCGCCTTGATATTTTAGAGATAGTCCTTGTGAAAACAGTTTGCGTTTGTACGACGATGGTTCATTAAAATTTACTGCCGTAGAATCTATGTGCATATATGGAAATGCTCCCTGCGATACATAGTCGAAAACACTAAAAAGGCTAGCGCTGAATGCATCGTTTGCTTCCAGTTCAAGT
>DUVZ01000120.1 GCA_012840785.1 Bacteroidales bacterium | reverse complement strand
CTGCTTATAAGAAATTGGTAGAGCTTACCATTCCAGCAGTGGAGCAATTGAAAGATACATTGGCTAAAAAAGCAGATGATTTTAAGGATGTAATAAAGATAGGACGCACCCATTTGATGGATGCAACTCCTTTATCGTTGGGACAAGAGTTCTCGGGCTATGTTGCTCAATTGGAGCATGGTGTGAAAGCACTCAAAAACACATTGCCACACTTATCAGAGTTGGCTATGGGGGGAAGTGCTGTAGGAACGGGATTGAACACCCCAAAAGGATATTCTGAAGAGGTGGCAAAAAACATTGCCAACTTAACAGGATTGCCATTTGTAACAGCAGAAAATAAATTTGAAGCCCTTGCTGCTAATGATGCCATAGTAGGAACTCACGGTGCGTTGAAGCAATTGGCGGTAAGCCTTATGAAGATTGCCAATGATATTAGGTGGTTGGCATCGGGTCCTCGTTCGGGAATTGCTGAAATTACTATTCCATCCAACGAACCGGGGTCGTCTATCATGCCTGGAAAGGTAAATCCAACGCAAGTGGAAGCCCTCACAATGGTGTGTGCACAAGTAATGGGAAATGATACAACTATCACAGTATCTGGCTCTATGGGCAATTTTGAGTTGAATGTATTTAAACCTGTTATGATAAATGCTTTCTTGCAATCTGCTACTTTGTTGGGTGATGCTTGCAACTCGTTCAATGATAGATGTGCTATTGGAATTGAAGCTAATATGCCACAGATTGAAGAGAATTTGCACAACTCATTGATGTTGGTTACGGCACTCAACACACATATAGGATACGAAAAATCGGCTCAGATAGCCAAAAAGGCTTATGCTGACAATACAACGCTGAAAGAAGCCGCACTAGAATTGGGTTTGCTCACTGCCGAAGAGTTCGACAAGTGGGTGGTGCCTGGCAATATGATTGGTGAACTATAATTGTCTTTGCAAGAAAAGTCAAAAATAGATGTTTTCTAACAGATACTATAAATATCGTTGTGCATAATACAATTAATTAGAAAACAAACAATTGAATAAAATATACTAACAATTTTAAACAGATAATATAATGAAAAATTTGAAGACAACTTACATGGGTATTGAATTAGATAATCCGCTAATATTGGGGGCATGCAATATGTCGAACAATATTGACGACTTACTAAAAGCCGAGGATAATGGGGTAGGAGCTATTGTTTTCAAATCTTTGTTTGAAGAACAAGTGCAATTGGAAAGATTGCAGCTAGAAGAAAAGCTGACAGAGTATGACAATGTTCATGCAGAAATGCTTACAACGCATCCCAAAATTGAGTTTTCTGATACAGAAAAGCATTTGGTTAAATTGCGAAAAGCAAAAGAACGTTTGTCGGTGCCCCTTATAGCTAGCCTTAATGCTGTGAATGAAGATTCGTGGCTCGAATATGCCACAGAGTTGGCACAAACTGGTGTTGATGGACTAGAGTTGAACCTCTATCAAACTCCTACCGATTTTGAGGTTGAATCGAAAGAGATAGAAGATTATCAAATTAGCATTGTCAAGAAAATAAAGGAGAAGCTATCACTTCCTGTAAGTGTGAAGTTGAGTTCTGAATACACCAATGTACTAACTTTGATAAAGAAAATGGATGCAGTGGGTGTTGATGGCTTTGTGTTGTTTAATGCATACTACCAACCCGATATCAACATTAATACCCTTAAACACAAACGAAACTTCAATTTAAGCAAAAAAGGAGAATACCGTAAAACAATGCGTTATGCGGGTATGCTTTTTGGGCAGATTGATGCAGATGTGTGTAGTAGTCGTGGCATTTTTGATGGCGAGGATATTGTAAAGCATATTCTTTCGGGTTCAGTATGTGTTCAGATGGTAAGTTCTTTGTATAAAAATGGCTTGGAGCAAATAGGTGTTGCCAAAAAACAACTATCCGAATGGATGGAGGAGAAAGAGTTTAATTCTATTGAAGAGTTTAGGGGTAAAATGGCTCAAAAGAATTTAGTTCCAGGTTCGATGGTGTATAAGAGAGCTCAGTATGTTGATTTGTTGATGAGGTCGGATAATATCTTTGGGGACTAATATTTAGTTAAAAGTGAAAAGATATAAAATAAAAGTGAATCTATTAATTTGCAGGTTGTAAGGAGAAGTCTGCCCTCTTGAAACTTATTACTATTTCACTACTATTGCATCTTGTCTTTAAATCAATATCATTGGCAGGAGTCCATCTCTGTGGTTATTATTTCCGACAAAAACCTGCATTGTGTATTGATTTTAAATAATAAAATGTGATATAAAGAGACTATGATTTAGCTGCGAATTATGAATTTGTAATAAATAGACCCCCCTTTACTCTCATTTTATATGGAAATGCCGCACAAAATAGTTAGAAATCAAATCTACCACGTACGATTTGACTTTCATGTCTTGAAAATTGAATCTACCACGGTAGAAGGGGTTGGAAACGCAAGAAATTATGCTTTTCAAGCATACTATTCAGAGTTTATGTCCTAAATGGAGGAATCTCATCTTATGCTTTTAAAAATAGAGCATGAACTTGCTGTTTTATACGGAAAATCTACATTTTATTCAGTAAGTAGTGAATGAATTTTGCAGTAAAGAAAAATAGCATCATAATTTACCAAGAAACCTTGGTAAATTTGGATTTTAAACTTTTTGAAGTTGATCTACCATGGTAGATTTGAATTTCAACTCTTTTTTTCATTTCTTACGTGGTAGAAGGCATTTCAAAAAAACCACGGATGAATAATATTTTTTCATCCGTGGTTTTTTTATCTTAATCAACAAGTTTTCTATGCTTTTTAATCCAACTTCAACACTGCCAAGAAAGCAGTTTGTGGCACTTCCACATTACCCACCTGTTTCATTCTTTTTTTACCTTTCTTCTGTTTCTCAAGCAATTTACGTTTACGCGATATATCACCACCATAACATTTGGCTGTAACATCCTTACGGAGTGCCTTTACCGTTTCACGGGCAATAATTTTTGCTCCAATAGCAGCTTGTATAGCAATATCGAATTGCTGACGAGGTATGAGCTCCTTTAGCTTTTCACACATACGGCGTCCAAACGACTCAGCATTTTCGAAGTGAGTGAGGGTTGAAAGGGCGTCAACTGGCTCTCCATTAAGAAGAATATCTAGTTTCACCAATTTCGATTCGCGGTAGTCGTGCATTACATAATCAAACGAAGCATACCCCTTAGAAATACTCTTCAGCCTGTCGTAAAAATCAATAACTATCTCACCCAAAGGTATATCGTATGTAATTTCTACTCTGTCACCAGATATATACTCCTGCTTTATCAGTTCTCCACGTTTGCCTAAACAAAGTGTCATGATGCCTCCAATGAAATTTGTGCTTGTAATAACTGTGGAGCGAATATACGGCTCTTCAATTTTTTCAATAAGCATAATATCTGGTAGGCCAGCAGGGTTGTGCACCTCTGTCATATTGCCTTTTTTGTCGTATACTTTGTACGATACGTTTGGCACAGTTGTAATTACATCCATGTTAAATTCTCGTTCCAATCTTTCTTGAACAATCTCCATGTGGAGAAGACCAAGAAAACCACAACGAAAACCAAAACCCAGTGCAACAGACGATTCGGGTTGGAATGTAAGCGAGGCGTCGTTCAATTGAAGTTTTTCGAGTGATGCTCGCAAATCTTCAAAATCTTCAGTATCTATTGGATATACACCAGCAAAAACCATTGGTTTTACCTCTTCAAAACCATCAATAGCTTCCTTACAAGGATTCTTTACATGGGTGATAGTGTCACCCACTTTCACCTCTTTCGAAGTCTTAATTCCAGAAATAATGTAACCTACATCTCCTGTGGTAACTTTATCTCTAGGTTGCATGGTTAACTGAAGAATTCCAATTTCATCGGCATTATACTCTTTTCCAGTTGCAACAAATTTTACTAAGTCACCCTTTTTAATACTTCCGTTTTCAATTTTAAAATAGGCTATAATACCTCTATAAGGATTAAAAACCGAGTCGAAAATCAATGCCTGTAGCGGAGCATCTGGGTCGCCTGCAGGTGTTGGCACTCTATTGATAATAGCAGCCAATATCTCCTCCATCCCTTGTCCTGTTTTTCCGCTTGCACGAAGAATTTCAGAACGATCGCAACCCAACAGGTCTATTATTTGATCTTCCACCTCTTCTGGCATAGCGCTGTCGAGGTCTATTTTGTTGACAATGGGAATTATCTCCAAATCGTTTTCCAATGCCATATACACATTGGATATGGTTTGTGCCTGGATACCTTGAGCGGCATCCACTATAAGCAGTGCACCTTCGCAGGCAGCAATAGAACGCGACACCTCGTATGAGAAGTCAACGTGTCCAGGAGTATCAATTAAATTAAGGGTATAATCTTCTCCTTCAAACTCATAGCCCATTTGTATAGCATGGCTTTTAATGGTAATGCCGCGCTCTTGCTCCAAGTCCATACTATCTAACACCTGAGATTTCATCTCTTTGCCTTCAACAGTTTTGGTATACTCCAACAACCTGTCGGCCAGGGTGCTCTTACCATGGTCGATGTGAGCTATAATACAAAAATTTCGAATTTTATTCATTTAATTGTTTGTCTTAAGTGTGTTGTGAAACAACGTTGTGCACGATTTTAAAATAAACCGTTGCACAATTATGTGCGTTGTTTCTTTCTTTTTAGTTCTGTCTTGTTTTCAGACAGTCTTTCATTTTGATGTTAATTGATACTTTAAACATCAGTCTTTTTTTAAAACTCCGCATTGTGAGGAGTTCTAGGGAAAGGTATCACATCGCGGATGTTTGTCATGCCAGTAACGAACAACATCAATCGTTCGAAACCCAATCCAAACCCTGCGTGAGGCGCTGTTCCAAATTTGCGAGACTCAAGATACCACCAAATTGAATCTTCATTTACACCAAAATCATGCACGCGTTTCAGTAGCTTATCGTGATCTGACTCACGCTCCGAACCACCAATGATTTCCCCAATTTTTGGGAATAATACATCCATTGCACGTACAGTTTTGTTATCTTCGTTTAGCTTCATATAAAAAGCTTTGATTTCCGCAGGATAATCGTATAAGATAACAGGACATTTGAAATGTTTCTCTACCAAATAGCGTTCGTGTTCTGATGATAAATCTGCACCCCAGTAAACAGGATATTCAAACTTCTGTCCACTCTCTTCCAATATTTTCACACCCTGGGTGTATGACAATCTAACAAAATCGTTGTCAACTACAAAATGAAGTCTTTCCAACAGGCTTTTGTCAATCATACTGTTCAAGAACTCTAGATCGTCTTTACAGTTGTCAAGTGCATATTGAACAAGGTATTTAAGAAAATCTTCTGCCAAGTCCATATTGTCGTTATTGTCAGCAAAAGCCACCTCTGGCTCAATCATCCAAAACTCTGCCAAGTGGCGAGGGGTGTTAGAGTTTTCAGCCCTAAAAGTAGGACCAAAAGTATAAATACTTCCAAGTGCCATTGCACCCATCTCTCCCTCTAGCTGTCCCGATACTGTGAGGTTGGTTTGACGGCTAAAGAAATCTTTAGAGAAATCTACTTTACCCTCTTCTGTTTTTGGAACATTGTTCAAGTCAAGTGTAGTAACTTCAAACATCGACCCTGCACCCTCGGCATCAGAACCCGTAATGAGAGGAGTGTGGAAATAGAAGTATCCACGGTCGTTGTAATATTTATGAATAGCATACGACATGTGGTGACGCATTCTAAAAACAGCTCCAAAAGTATTTGTGCGAGGACGCAAGTGCGCTATCTCTCTCAAAAACTCCATTGTGTGTCCCTTCTTCTGAAGTGGATATGTCATTGGGTCGGCTGTGCCGTATATCTCTATTTTATTTGCTTGAATTTCTACAGCTTGCCCTTTTCCTTGCGACTCTACCAATGTTCCTATCACATTGATGGCTGCACCGGTGGTAATTGATTTTAGTAGCTCGTCACTAAACTGAGCATTGTCGATAACAATTTGTAGGTTCTTGATAGTCGAACCATCATTTAAAGCTACAAAGCTTACATTTTTGTTACCTCTACGGGTGCGAACCCATCCTTTTACATTTACCTTTTCTCCAAAGTCTTTAAGCTGTAAAGCTTCCGAAATTTTTGTTCTTTTAATTTGTTTCATACCTTCTAAATCTCACTCTTTTTTAAGAGAGACCTATATTTCTTATATATTGTTACTATTTTGTTTCTATCTATGTCTTAGTTAGTCAAAAGCACCCATGCGTAGCATGTTTACCTCTTTTTCTGTTAGGTAGCGCCAGCGTCCTCTCGAGAGGTTTTTCTTTGTTAGCCCTGCAAAGTACACACGGTCAAGCTTTAGTACTCTATAATCGAAATGCTCGAATATACGTCTAACAATTCTATTCCTACCAGAGTGTATTTCTATACCTATTTGAGTTAAATCCTCTTCGGTAACATAGCTAACAGCATCTACCTGAATTTCACCATCTTCCAACTCAATACCATCTGCAATAGCTTGCATATGCTCAGCAGCTACGGGTTTGTCTGTCCACACTTGGTATATTTTTCTTTTCTCGTATCGTGGATGAGTTAGTTTCGATGCCAAATCGCCATCATTTGTAAGTAGCAACACACCTGTTGTGCCTCTATCAAGACGCCCTACAGGATATATTCTCTCCTCACAAGCACTTTTCACCAAGTCCATTACAGTTTTTCTGTTTTCGGGGTCGTCAGTTGTTGTTACAAATCCTTTTGGCTTGTTGAGCAAAACATACACCTTGCTTTCCAACTCAATTGGTTTGTCTTTAAATGTAACCGTATCCGAACGAAGAATTTTAGTTCCCAATTCAGTAACTACCTCTCCATTTACTTTTACAGTGCCTGCTTGAATATGCTCATCAGCCTCGCGACGCGAACATACACCAGCATTTGCCAAGTATTTGTTAAGACGTATAGGTGCATTAGGGTCGGCACTCTCTTTATACTTAATTTGTTTAAATGGCTTTTTCTTTTTCAAAGGAATCACCCTTTTTGGACCTCTGCTTGGACCTCTGTTTAATCCTTGCCCTCTTCTATCTCTTGGTTGGTAGCCCCCTTGTTGTCCACGATCATCACGCCCCAATGAGTATCTGTTTCCTCTATCATTTCTTTCGCCCCTATCCGACGAAGATGAATATCCTTCCTCTCTTTCTGGTGTAGAATATCTATCTCTTCTTTCTGGTTCAAATCCTCTGTTGCCTCTATCCGATGGATATCTGTCTCTGCTTCTATCTCTATTATCTCTATTTCTATCTGGAGATGAAAATCTACTTGTTGATACTCTTCTTGTGGGTCCAGTATGCTTGTTGTTTGGGTCGGCAACATATGCTTTGTTGCTTACACGTGGTCTACGACGTCTTCTTTGTTCGTCGCTATCTTGATTTTTATTGGAAGAATCAAAATTTTCTTTAGGAGCACTGTCGTTGTTGTGCTTTTCTTCGTTATTGCTTTTCATATTGTCCTTATTCATTTTTTTTGGATGATTAATAGAATTCGCCTCACGGCTTCGTTTTATTATAGTAGGATTTCTTTTGTTAGTTATTAAATTCCCGTGTAATTATGAGGATTAATCGATTTTAGCTCCTCTTTTATAGTGTCGTTCACATCTAGTTGATTGATGAAAGCTCTTATGCTCTCTTCAGTAATCTGTTCATTCTTTCTGGTTAACTCCTTTAGAGCCTCATATGGTTCTGGATATCCTTCTCGTCTCAAGATGGTTTGAATTGCTTCAGCCACAACAGCCCAGTTGTTTTCCAAATCGCTGCTTATCTTGTCTCTGTTTAATAACAATTTGTTAAGCCCTTTTGTTGTACTTTTTAGTGCAATTAATCCGTGCGCCATTGGCACTCCAATGTTTCGCGTTACAGTAGAGTCTGTCAAGTCTCTTTGCAGGCGAGATATAGGTAGTTTTGCCGACAGATGTTCCAATAGAGCATTGGCTATACCAAAGTTGCCTTCTGCATTTTCAAAGTCTATTGGGTTTACCTTGTGTGGCATAGCAGACGATCCAACTTCTCCAGCTTTAATCTTTTGCTTAAAATAATCCATCGATATGTATTGCCACAAATCACGTGTCATATCAATGAGTATCGTGTGGATTCTTTTCACAGCATCAAATGATGCTGATAGTTGGTCGTAGTTTGATATCTGAGTGGTGTACTCTTCGCGTATTAAGCCAAGCTTTGTTGATAGCAGTTTTTTGCCAAACTCTTTCCAATCAATTTGTGGATAAGCCACTTGATGTGCATTAAAATTGCCAGTAGCCCCGCCAAACTTAGCTGTGTGAGGAATCGATTTTAAAGCCTCTAGCTGAGTAATCAATCTATACTCAAACACTTTTATCTCTTTGCCCAATCGGGTAGGAGAGGCAGGCTGCCCATGAGTACGTGCTAGCATGGGCACATCGCTCCACTCTTTCGATAGCTCAGAAAGCTTATTGCAAAGCGACTCTAGCGCTGGTATATACACATCTTGCAATGCATTTTTCCACATCATCGGAAAAGCAGTGTTGTTTATATCTTGCGATGTCAGTCCAAAATGGATAAACTCTTTGTATTGCTCTAGTTGAAGCTTGTCAAATTTTCGTTTGATAAAATACTCTACAGCTTTCACATCGTGATTGGTTACTGCTTCAATCTCTTTTATCTCTTTGCCATCTTCAATATCAAAGTTGGTAACTATCTTTCTTAATGTCTCAATTTTATCTTTAGGAAAATCTTTTAGTTGAGGAATAGGTATTTCGCATAGCGATATAAAATACTCTATCTCTACATGAGTTCTATACTTCATCAGTGCATTCTCTGAAAAGTAACTGCCTAAAAGCTCAGTTTGTCTGTTGTATCTTCCGTCAATTGGAGATATGGTTAATAGTTCGATTGTGTTCATTTAATTGTGGGTGTCATCAGTTTGTTTTAAAATAACAACAAAATCTCTTTTATCATTACTCTCTATTATTGGCTATTCTCTGTTATTCTATTTAATTTATATAGTTGCAATATAGATATATTGTATATTTTTTATTGCTCTGTTTTGTCACAAAACCTTTTTTCAATTCAAAAAAGCTTTAAATCTTAGTTTTTCATGTTTTCTTACAAGGAACTTCAAGAAAAGAGCTTTTTTATCGATTTGTTTATCAATTAACCAATTAAAGATGCAAAAATATCAAATTTAAAGGGAAAGTAAAAATTAATTGATAAAAATGTTCGATTTATTTTGGATGTAATAAAAAAGAATATATCTTTGCATCGCTTTTCAAAAGAAACCGTCTCAAGAGTGGGGCAGTAGATAAGCAAAAACATTTGGGGCGTTTAGCTCAGTTGGTTCAGAGCACCTGCCTTACAAGCAGGGGGTCGATGGTTCGAATCCATCAATGCCCACATTTCAGAGAGAGTAGACTTGCAGTAATATGTAGGTCTTTTTTATGGTATCTTCAAAAAGCTGTGTCTCAAGTGTGAGACAATAGCGAAGTAAACAGACATTTTAGGGCGTTTAGCTCAGTTGGTTCAGAGCACCTGCCTTACAAGCAGGGGGTCGATGGTTCGAATCCATCAATGCCCACTATATTTATAGACTTACACTTATGTGTAGGTCTTTTTTTGTTTAATATTGATACAAAAAAAGCATCGTTCTCAATTGAGGGCGATGCTTTTTTATTTTTCCTATACATTTTTATAACAAAAAACTAGAACTTATATCCAATAGATAAATAAGCACTTTGGTTTTTCTTGCTTGGTTTATACACTTCTATTTCTTTGATATTTCTGGCAATGTTTTTAAGACCCATATCCCAACCCAAGTCTATTAGAAGCACGCCAAACTCTACACCAACACCAAGACCAACACCGTAGTCGAAAGGTTTATAGCCAAATTTTTTATCGAAAGTGTTTATTTCTTGTTCTCCAAAAAACTTATCTAAGTCTGCTGTGTATTTAGAGTTTATGGTTCTTTTACCACCCACACCATAAGCAAGATATGGACCAGCATGAAAGAATAGCTTTGTTCCTGGTTTAACTTCCATTTTATAAGCTACGTGTATTGGAAGCTGTATGTAATTGGCTGTTACGTTATATTCTACATCTTGTATTATTGGAATACTAGCAGTATATTCAGCACCTTTGCTTGTAAAATACAATCCTGTTTGTAATGAAATATTGGTTACAAACTCTAGATCGAGACCAACACCTGCATGAAAACCAGGCTTTACATTCTTATCATTTAAATTGCTACCATAAAAGTTAGACATATTTAGTCCTCCTTTTACATTTACTGAGGCACTTTGAGCACTAACAAGTGATACCATGCCAAGCATTGCAATTATAAGCGATAGTTTTAATTTCTTCATCATCTAATATTTTTTTAATTCGTTTCTAGTTACGTAGTTTCATATTTTATTTATTGAAACATTTGCTTGCAAATTATGTTCGCAGCAGATGCTTTTACAAAAGTATGAATTATTTGTGAAAGTTAAAGCTAAAACAAAAAAAGCATCACTCTTTTAGTAAGAACGATGCTCTTTATATATAATGTGCTATAAATTAGAATCTATATCCTATAGTAAGATATGCATTTTGGTTTTTCACACTTTCATTGCCACTATCTCTTGCTACATTTATAAGGCCCATATCCCAACCTAAATCTAATAAAATGGGTCCGAATTCGGTACTAACTCCTAATCCAAGTCCAGCATCTAAGCGTTTCATCAAGCCTATATCTCCATCAAAAGTATCTATTGCTACTGTAACGCCACTTTCTTTTCCTTTAATTTCTCCACCTACACCGTAGGCAATGTAAGGTCCTGCATGCAATACTACCTTAGTGCCTGGTGCTGCATCAATTTTATAAGCAAAGTGCACAGGAAGTTGCAGATAATTTGCGTTTAAAGTAATATCTATACCTTCTAAATCAGCTTTAGCACCTTTAGCAGAATATAAAAGGGCCGACTGTATAGCCATATTAGGAGCAAAGTTGTAATCTGCACCAACGCCAATATGGAAGCCTGGTTTTACTTTATTGTCTTCCACATCACCAGAAAGATTTGACAAGTTTAATCCACCTTTTACATTAAAAGAAAAATTTTGAGCACCAGCTAGTGATGCTATTGCTAGCAGCACTACAACCAATGATAGTTTTGTTTTTTTCATAATCTAGTTTAATTAATTTATTGAGAT
This sequence comes from Bacteroidales bacterium, assembly GCA_012840785.1. Lineage (GTDB taxonomy): Bacteria > Bacteroidota > Bacteroidia > Bacteroidales > Dysgonomonadaceae > UBA2632. The sequence continues at coordinate 290 of DUVZ01000120.1, read as the reverse complement.
TAGTTTTTTATTATACGTTTACAAAGATATAAGTATTTAAATAACCAAACAATAAAGAGGGATCCAATAACTGCATCCTCTTTTTTTTTATTCTTATGCTGCTACTTTCTCTAATATTCTTTCATAGAAAGATAAAAACTCTTGCTTTTTGATTTAAAGAGCATAAATTAATTCTAAAAAGGGTTTTTATAGTATTTACAAGGATTTTTTGTTGCCTTACGCTTTTTAGTCTCCTTTCTGCGTAGCTTTAAAATATTGAAAGCAATAGCAAAAACAGCAAAATACATTTT
>DUVZ01000119.1 GCA_012840785.1 Bacteroidales bacterium | reverse complement strand
TTGTCGGCGCTTCAAGATGCCGATGTGTTGCTGTATATGACAGATGTGGTGGAAACATTTGATAAGAACGATGACTATATAGCCAAGGTGGAAAACCTTGATATACCAGTACTGTTATTGATAAACAAGATTGACCTTACTACACAAGCTGAGCTAGAGGAGCTAGTGGCAGCGTGGCGACGAAAACTGCCAAAGGCTGAAATATATCCTATTGCGGCGCTCAGCAATTTTAATGTCGATGTTATTAAAAAGCGTATTGTAGAACTATTGCCAGTTTCGCCACCTTATTTCGAAAAAGATGCACTAACGGATAAGCCTGCTCGATTTTTTGTAACAGAGATTATTCGTGAAAAGGCTTTGCTCTACTATCAAAAAGAGATTCCATACTCGATAGAAGTGGCTGTGGAGGAGTTTATTGATGAGGGTAGTCTAATACGCATCAGAGCACTTATAATGGTGGAGCGTGACTCTCAAAAAGGCATTATTATAGGGCATCAAGGCAAAGCATTGAAGAAAGTGGGTACAATGGCAAGAAAAGATATCGAAAAGTTTTTCGATAAAAAAGTCTTCCTACAGATGTACGTTAAAGTAGAAAAAGATTGGCGCGACCGCGATAGTATATTAAGGTCGTATGGATATCGTATCGATTAAAGAGAGAGTTGTCTCTTTTTTGTATAGATAATCCATTTGCCTTTCTATTAATAGAACAAGGATAAAGATATTTAAAGCACTAAGCATATAGGCTTAAAGCAATTATAAATTATGAATAATTTAGTAGCAATAGTGGGTCGTCCCAATGTGGGAAAATCTACATTATTTAATAGGCTTACACAGAGCCGCAAAGCTATTGTAACCGATATATCGGGTACAACACGCGACAGACTTTATGGTAAGGTTACTTGGAATGGCTTGGAGTTTTCTTTGGTTGATACCGGAGGCTGGGTTGTGAATTCTGATGATGTTTTGGAAGATGAAATAAATAAACAGGTAAAGGTGGCAATAGAGGAGGCTGATATTATTCTCTTTGTTGCAGATGTAATGAGTGGTTTAACCGATTTGGACACAACGGCGGCACAAATGCTTAGACGCTCTGGCAAGCCTGTTATAGTTGTTGCCAATAAGGCTGATAATCATCAAATTGGTTACCAATCTGCAGAGTTTTACGCTTTAGGATTGGGTGATCCATTTGCAGTTTCGTCTATAAACGGTTTGGGAACTGGCGATTTGTTAGATCATTTGGTGTCGAAGCTAAATCGTGACAAAGGGGTAGAAGAGTTGGACAAGGATACACCAAAGTTTGCAGTGGTTGGTAGGCCCAATGCTGGTAAATCATCTTTGGTGAACGCACTTTTGGGTGAAGAGAGAAACATTGTGACAGATGTTGCAGGAACTACACGCGACTCTATTCATACTCATTACACTAAGTTTGGTATGGATTTCTATCTTATCGATACTGCAGGAATACGTAAAAAGGGAAAGGTTGACGAGGATTTAGAGTACTATTCGGTTATTCGCTCAATACGTGTAATTGAGGAGGCTGATGTTTGTATACTAATGATTGATGCAACGCGTGGCATAGAGAGTCAAGACCTTAATATATTCTCTCTTATTCAAAAGAATAGTAAGGGGCTTGTTGTGTTTGTAAACAAGTGGGATACCGTAGAGGATAAAAGTAAGGAGGCGCTGAAGTATTTCGAAGATGTAATTCGTTATCGATTGGCTCCATTTAGAGATTTTCCCATTCTTTTTGGGTCGGCAACTACCAAGCAACGTATTCTTAAATTGATGGATGTTGCAAAAGAGGTATATTTAAATAGGAAAAACAGAATTTCGACAAGTGTACTTAACGAGGAGATGCTACCTATAATAGCTGCAACGCCACCACCTTCTAATAAAGGGAAGTATATAAAGGTGAAATATATAACGCAGCTGCGTGATACACAGGTGCCATCGTTTGTGTTTTTCTGCAACCTGCCACAATATATAAAAGAGCCCTACAAACGTTTTGTTGAAAACAAGATGCGTGAAAAATGGAATTTTACTGGCACGCCTATCAATGTGTTCTTTAGAGAGAAGTAAAAAAATAAGCCCAATTGAGGGCTTATGAATAAAAATAGTATAGATCGACCTTAACTTTATTGTTTTGGTCGATTTTTTCTTGGTCCACGCTTAAAACCACCTTTTCGAGGATTGCCTCTGGGTCTCGAACTGCGTGTTCTGTTTTGATTTCCTCTGCCTCTGCCTCTAAAACCACCTCTTGGTCTATTCTCCTCTGGTTTATATTCAGGTGCTTCACCTAATTCTGTAGGAACAGGTATTTTAAAGATTGTTTTTTCAAGAAAATCTTCGATCTCTTTAAATCTTTGTTGCTCTTCTGGAGAAACCATCGTTATAGCCATACCTTTTTCTCCTGCACGGGCTGTTCGCCCCACTCTATGTACATAGTCTTCAGAGTCGTTAGGCACGTCGTAGTTAATGATTAGCGATATATCATCGATATCTATCCCCCTCGACACAATGTCTGTAGCTACAAGTATGCCTACTCTATCATTCTTAAACTCGTGCATCACTGCCTCGCGTTGGTCTTGGCTCAAATCCGAGT
>DUVZ01000118.1 GCA_012840785.1 Bacteroidales bacterium | reverse complement strand
GCCTCAATCTCTTTTGTTTGTTGTTCAATACCTCTTTCAAAAGCAGGTTTGAAATCGTCGTTTGTAATTTTATCGAAAGGAGGCGTGCCAAATGGAGTATCAAACTCTGTGTAAAAAATGGCACCATGTTCTTTCTTCGGTTCCGTGGAACATGAGAATAGCATCATGATAGCTAAACTTAAAATTGTGAATTGTTTCATTAGAAATGGTCTTTAAAATGAATTAAATAATTTATAAGATAAATTTTATACTGAATGTATTATTGTTTTTTTGTTTTTAAGAGCTAAAAGCATTATAGTATACAAAGATATATTATTTATTTGAGATTCATTGTTAAAAACAGAGAAAATAGTGCTATAGCATAGCTTATTAGCATCTTCTAGAGTGAATGGATTGCTAACTCATACGAAACTGATGTTGCTTAAATTCCAAAGTAGATGAGTTGAGATAATGATGTAATCTGAATTTTGTGAAGAAAAGCCACTAAAAGATTGTTCTGTAATAATACTAAAAACACTGCAGCAGTCATCACTACTCCAAACAATCCTCCTGCAACATGTGCAGAGTGATTGATACCACCAACTTGATTTTTGTCTAAGTACATAGAGATAAACACGAAGATAAATCCAAATAGAAAGGCTGGCAATCTGATAGGTATAAATAGTATACCCATCAAACTCATTGGGAAGATGAGGATAAAGGCAAACACAACTGCCGATACAGCACCCGATGCACCCAAGCCTTTATAGTAGTAGTTGTCTTTTTCTTTTAAGTAAGTGGGAAGTATCGAGAAAAGTAACCCACCTAGATAAAGCAAAATAAATGCGATAGAGCCTGGGATGAAACCTAGAGAAGATTTAAAAAAACTTTCGATAGTTCTGCCAAAAAGGTAGAAGGTAAACATGTTGAATATCAAATGTGTGAGGTCGGCATGAAGCACACCATAGGTCAGTAGTCTATATAACTCTCCATCTCTCACAGATGCAGGCTGAAATATAAGCTTGTCGGCCAAGCTGTGGTCTCTAAATGCTTGATACGAAATAAGTGAGGTGAGGATTATAATGGTGATGGTTATCATAAAAGAGTTTTTGTTTTTTTCGTGTAAACGAATTATTATGCAAAGATAAGAAAAAATGGATATGTGTAATTATCTAATTGTATTTGTTTAGTTATCAGTTAGAGGTTGAGGGTGAAATAAAAATGGGAGTTAAAAATTACAATCGTTATTGGGCTATAGTGTTTGAAGATGTTTTGTATATTTGTAATGCATAAACATAAGTTGCGGCTTGTATGATACAGGATAGTTTCGCCAACTAACTCGCATTTTCGTTACATTATTAGTGATGTGTGTTAGCGCCTAGTAATCAATGGTATGCCAATGTATGCACTTGCTTATAAATAGATTTATGCTATTGTAAATTTAAAAAAGATAATCATGGTATTATTATTTGTTTATCTATTTCTTGCACTATTTGTTTCGTTTCTCTGCTCTATAATGGAGGCAGTACTACTTTCTACACCGATTTCTTATCTAATTGTT
>DUVZ01000117.1 GCA_012840785.1 Bacteroidales bacterium | reverse complement strand
GGAGTGGAGCGATGATTTTGATAAAATAGAGCGTAGCCGTTTGTTTGCTCGCAAGTATAATATAATTGTTGTAATAAAAGGTGCACACACATTGATTGTTGATACAGATAATATATATGTGAATAGTGGTGGCACACCAGCATTGGCGACAGCAGGCAGTGGCGATGTGCTATCTGGTATTATAGCCGGTTTGTTGGCACAAGGCTACAAACCCATAGTTGCTGCTCAACTGGGTGTGTATATACACGGGATGACAGCAACTATAGCTTCTAAAGAGATTAATCCTCGCTCATTTATAGCTACAGATATTATAAATAATATTGGTAAAGTGTATGATAGTATGTCTACTAGATAAGAATATAGATGAATTAGTTTTGTAAGATAAAATATTTATTGTAATTTTGCACTTCAATTTGCTAACTGGCTCTCAAAGAAGACACAATAATGTGGCTCGCCTAAGGCTTATAACGTAAAAGTTATTTATAGTATGTACGTAATAGTAGATATTCAAGGTCAACAATTTAAAGTTCAAAAAGACCAAAAATTATTCGTCCACAGAATTAACGCCAACGAAGGTGACAGTGTGGAGTTCTCAAATGTTTTGCTAATAGGAAACGGTGAGGATTTTACTATCGGCACTCCTACAGTAGAAGGAGCAAAGGTAGTTGTAGAGGTATTATCTCATGTAAAAGGAGATAAGGTTCTTGTTTTCAAAAAGAAAAGAAGAAAAGGTTATCAAAAGATGAACGGTCATCGTCAACAGTTTTCACAGATATTAGTGAAGGACATTATTTCTTAATCAGTAAAAATAGAAGAAAATGGCACATAAAAAAGGAGTCGGAAGTTCAAGAAACGGTCGCGAATCGCATAGTAAACGATTAGGCGTAAAGATATATGGTGGTCAAACAGTAAGAGCAGGCAACATTATTGTTCGTCAACGCGGTACTGCTCATCATCCAGGAGAAAATGTAGGACTTGGAAAAGATCATACTTTGTTTGCTTTAATTGACGGGGAAGTTGTTTTCCGCAGAAGACGCAACAATAAATCGTATGTATCAGTTATGCCTTTAGCTGAAGAAGCTGAAGCATAAGCGAGTGTTACAACTAATATGAAGGTTTAAACAGCTACGGTTGTTAACTTAACAGATAAAAAAGAAGCTGTCTCATTTTGATGAGATGGCTTTTTTATTTTCTATCTTTGTTACATCAACAAGCTATTTTTTATTATTATGATAGATATAAACAAAATACCATCTCCAAGTTATGTAATGGAGGAGAGGCTGCTAAGAAACAACTTGCAGTTGATTAAAAGTGTAAAAGATAGAGCAGGTGTAAATATTATTCTTGCTTTTAAAGCATTTGCATTGTGGAAATCTTTCCCAATAATACGCGAATATATTGGCGAGTCGACAGCGAGCTCTGTAAGCGAGGCACAACTGGCTTACGAAGAGATGGGCAGCTTGGCTCATACTTATGCGCCCTCTTATTCAGATGACGAGTTTTCTACTTTTCTGAAATATAGTAGCTATATAACATTCAATTCTTTGTCGCAATTTGAGCGTTTTTATCCTCAAGTAGTTCAATCTGGCAAAGATATTAAGTGCGGTTTGCGCATCAATCCAGAGTTTTCTGTAGTCGACACCGATTTGTATAATCCCAGCACTCCTGGCTCTCGTTTAGGAGTGACACGTGCCCTTATTGGAGATAAACTACCCGAAGGTGTGTCAGGTTTGCACTTACACAACCTTTGCGAAAACAACTCATACGATTTAGAGAAAACT
>DUVZ01000116.1 GCA_012840785.1 Bacteroidales bacterium | reverse complement strand
CTGCACAATAGAAGCTGCCCCAGTATAATCATTCTGAATAAGCTCTCTAATAAAATTTGCACCCCCATAATTCCTCATCAAATATGCTCCCAAAGCATACGTCTTCGAGTAATTGGTAAGCGTTTCATCCTCATTCCTACTCCAATCTAGCAGCGTGTAATCGTTGTATGAGTTAAACAGCGGCAATCGTCCACTACTATTTCTATCAGTCCCTGCCGAAGCAGCCGCATAAGGCACCCCTCGGGGTCCGTCAGCCAATATTTTATTAGCAACCAAATCCTCCACACACTGCGCACACATCTCATTTATTGCCGTATTACTCTTCAATCCCCTCAACACTTCGTGCTGATAAAAATAGACCATATGCGTAAACTCATGAGCAAGTGTAGATATTATCTGAGTAGGCCAAAAGTGAGTTAAATTCCATGCCCCTCTATCGGGTTTTGCAAACAACACCGCATCCACAGTAAACAGCAACTTCTCATTAGACTTAGCTATAGCCGATTTAAGATAATTATCCCTTGCATAAAAATAGCCAGCTGTAATCGTTCCCGTAGTTTTATCATCACCATCAATATCCATCAACCATATATGCATATCGTCAGTTTCAGCAATATAATAGTTTTGCGTGGTAGGTCCCCAATGCTCACCCGTAGCATTCCTCACCCACTCATATATATCATTACCATCGCCAGAGGCAAGAAACTTATCTGCCAAAGCATCCACCATGGGTTGCGTCACTGTATAGCTCTTCGTTCCGCCATCGTGCCAACAATCATTTGCCACCCACACATACAAGTTAGCCCCATTTGCCGATACCACCTTTCTCACCGTCGATTGTATCGGTTTATCATCCGCATCATTCAAATAATCAACTGTACCCACCCCTAGATTTGCTGCCCTAGTTGCAATGCCCTGTTCATCTTTAGCCCCCTCCAAGCCAATTCCCAAAGGCTTGGGTGGATTGTTATTAAACTCAGTCACAGCAGGCATTCCTGACACAATAAACGAAGCATCAGCCAAATCAAAACTCCGCGCTGGCTTAGCCCCTCTACTCATCACCCCCCTATCATCCACCAAATAAGGCAACCCCACCTTCTGCCATTCATGCACATTAGAAAACACAAAATAGACATCGTCATTATCAAGATCATCCATCCTAAAAACAAAATCCCCCTCCACATTCAAGTGCTGAAACCTATTCCCATCCCACTCAACCAACTCAGCATCATCAGCAATAACCGACACACCCTTTTGCACAATAGTAAGCACATCCTGCAAATCAGAATCCTTGTCCCTTATATACACCTCAGCCCTACGCGCATCTCCCGATGCCTCATTATCAGCAATATATAGCGTCACAGTCTTATCCCCTAGCGCCCTTGTAGCAGTGGTCGAAATCCACCCCTTGGCATCGTCAGCAATTATCACCTCAAGCTCCACATTGGTTTTCACACCCACCTCTAGTGTGTGGCTACTGCTCGATAGCTCATAGCTCTTATTGGTAAGTATCACCGCATCTTTTTGCAATTGAGTAATAGTGATAGACTGCGTTACACCCCCAGCCACAATCGACAACAAGCAAGTGCGTGCCTCATAGCCATCATTGGCACTAAGCGTTACTGTAGTGCTTCTGCTAGACTGCCCTCCCCTTTGGGGCGAAACCCTGCACCATGGCTGCGACGAACTAGCAATCCAGCTCGAATTGGTTTCAAACCCAATAGTTGCCTCTCCTCCCACATCATCTACAGTTACCTCCGTGCTGGTGAAACGAATATATGGCTCCTCGTCTTTTTCACAAGCAGCAAACACCAAAGCAATCGATAGAAATAGGTATATATATTTTTTCATTATTTATCAAAGTTGTGTTGATGGCTATTATTTTAGTCTATGTCGTTAAAAATATTTCTCTGTAAGTTTCTTCAATTCTTTGAACTTCCTCATTTGATAAAAGCTCAAACTCTTTTGCCTTTGCTCTTTTTGACAATCTGCCATCATTCTGCTCTAAAAACAGGTTCAATAAAGCTATTAATTTATCAGGCATTTCATACTCCTCTTCAATGAGTTTTTTAAATGTATCGTATTTTGTTAAATAGTCAACTTCTTTAGGGATTATATGCTCAATTGTTTCACTCACACAATCATACAGAAACTCCACTTGTTTGGTTGCATCAAAATACCTGTAGAAATCGATAGTTTCATTTGTTACTTCTACATTATGGTCATTGGTTTCTTCCCATTCTATAAAGTCGAGTAAGGGAATAGAGTAAGCTTCTAGCACCTCTCTGTATTCATTAATTCTATCTAAAATTGCTGCTGATATTGGAAAAATAACACCTTGCTGCGAAACTTTCTTTTTTGAAAGAATATGGTGTATCAAATATCTATGTATACGACCATTACCATCTTCAAAAGGATGTATAAAAACAAACCCAAATGCAATAACAGCTGCGCTTATAACTGCATCAATATTGCTTTTTAGCAGAAGCTCAGCAGTAGCAATAAGTCCATTCATGAGAACATCAACATCTTGCCATTTAGCAGAAATATGATCAGGAATTGGAGCTCCAGTATTTCTGTCATGTTCCCCTACAAAACCTCCTTTTTTACGATAACCCATTTCTAAAAATCGTGGGTTTTCAATAACTAATTGTTGTAGTCTAAAGAGTTCATTCTTCGATAAATCTTTAACACCTGCTTGCCCAATGGCTTGACCCCATCTAGCCGCTCTTTTGCTTTTAGGGCTTTCCCCTTCTATTGTAAACGAAGCTTTAGAATCTTTCAACAACAAAAAAGCTGAAACACGTTGTAAAATATCTTTTCGTATTCCTTCTATATAAACATTTTGTTTGGCAGTTATCTCCGCCTTTATCTGTTTTTCTATTTTAAGACTTTTCGAAACCATCGGACAAAAATCAACCGTTCCAGGTAGGTTGTTTATCACCAAGTGGCGCGATGATCTTGTACCCTCTACAGCATATTGTAGAGATTCGTCAACAAGTTTAACATAACTCTTTTTCACCATATCATCTCTAAGCAATTTCACCCCACCTATCCACTCTATTAAAAACCAAATTCTTCTATTATATTGACCTGTAGGTTCAATTGCAACTAATTCATTCAGTTGGTCAAGGTTGTAGTACTGGGTTAGTTTCTTAAAAAGCAGCAAATCTACACCTTCATATTTAAGTGCAAAAACCAACTGTTTATACAACGCTTCTATTTCGGATAGTTCAATAGTATCTGAGGGTAAATATGAATTAGGAAACACCTCCCAATTATCTTGGCTGTATCTTTTGTTTTGATGGCTTATTATTGATATGATAGTTGGTAATGGCATTTCAAACTGAAGGGCATGGATAATTGCCCCATAACCAACAACCGTTGCTTCTTCTGGAAGCTGTTTACCGTGAAAAACAAGCGCAGTGTGAGAAAAGTGAGTGCTTTTTGCCATAGTTCAATATATGTGGGTGCAAGATATAAAAATTACTTGTAAAAAAATGAAATGCAAAGATTATTTATAATACTGCTATACAAAAAAAAGCAATGCTATAGCGTTTAAATATAGCAGGTATTCGAAAATTTAGAATAACTGAAACTGCAAATCCTCATTCTTATATTATCGTTTTTATATCCACAATAGCCATCACGTAGGCAATAGCCATCACAGCACTCACAGGTATAACGCTATCAGGATAACGCTTATTATAGCTTACAAGACGAAGCGTCTCTCCCATCTCCTCCCATTGCACATATCTTATCATCAGAAAATGGTCGCCTTCTAAATAAAACTCCACAAGATACATCTCACCTTTTACCAAGTTGCCCATACTGTGCAACTGCTTATACGCCACTATATTCTCACCCACCAAAAGCGGATACATACCATCATCCCACGCATATATAGCACCATCACAGCTAGGCATATTGAGTAATTTTATCTCACCCAATATATGTTGCCTCCTATCACTTTCAAGCAAAGCCTTCAAGCCACCCACAGCACGAAGATTATATACAGGTATTAATCTAGCGGCAGCATGGTTGTTCACAACATCCACTGCACTCTTCTGCATCTCACCTTCCCTCTAAGCAACCAATCGGCACTTATTTCAAACTTATCATTAACTGCAATTTTATAGAGCGTTTCAAAACCTGGTTTATTCTGTTTTCCTGTAACAATGGATCTAAGAGTTTGCTGTTTCACACCCACCACTCTTGCCACTTCCGATATGTTTCCATTACACAGTTTATCGGCAATTTCTTTAATTCTTTGATTGATTGTGGTATTCATTATTGATTGAGTTTTTTAATTTAGTCTGTGAACTATGTTTGATAGGTAATGTTAGATTTTGATGTTGTAAATATAGATAGTTTTATTTTTGCTTGCAAATAAAGTGTTCTTAATCATTGATATTCGAAACAACCACCTTTGTGATGCCAAAACAAATATCAGAAGGTTGTGAATTGCCTTCAAAAGCCACCATCTTTCTTTATTAAAGTGAAAAACAGTACAAAAATCATAACAACACCACAAATTTGATACATCATCCATATCTTTGGGGCGATTTATAAAAAAATGGAGAATGGAGCAAAAGAGTACAATGCAGAGTGAGTTTAAAAATAAATACGAAGCGGTCAATCCGTTAATAGTATTTCCGATAGTAGCACTATCACTGCTAATGATAACTGTAGACTCTACCATAGTTGCCACAGCATTGCACGCCTTGCAAATCGATTTGCAAACCTCTGTAAGCTGGGCAGGATGGACACTAACCGCATACTCATTTGGCTTTGTAGTAATGCTTCCAGCCTTGCAGGGGTGCAAAAAGTCATATATTTGCACTATAATAATTAAGGAAAAACACATCTCAACAACATAAATTTGACCCCCACCCCATCCACCACGGTAGATTTGACGAACGACTCTTGAAAACTGAATCTACCACGGTAGATGCACTTAGAAAAGAATAAACGCAGCGATTTTCTGCAAAATATACTACATTTATGTGCTGATGGAAGAATTTTAATCATATAAATGAAAAATAAGGAGATAAGCGAATAATTTCATCTGGTGAAATGGAGTTATGTAATGCGAACGACGAATAAAGCTGCAATAAAACAAAAATAGAGCCGTAAATGGACAATAATAGACCTCAAAAACGAGTTTTATCTTTCCCCCAAGCAATCTACCATGGTAGATTTGAATTTCAAGAGATATCGACCTTTCTACAGTGGTAGATTGGGTTAGGAAAAGTATCGTTTTTTGGGTATTTATAGGGTTGTTAAACTAGATAGTATCTAATTTAATTTAAGCAAACAAAATGCTATATTATTGTTTGTTTTTATGCTCTAAAAGCTTGTGTATGAAAGAAATTATACGTATCTTTACTAGTATAAATGAAGGATGAAAAACACAAAAATCCTGATTAGATAACGCTATTTCTCTAGAGGATAGGGTTGCACTCTTTGAAAATTTTAAAACATTGTTAACCCGTACCCACAAGTAGCTCTGCACAAAGAGGAGTTTGTACAGACTGAAACAAAAAAAGCGGAGCTGCTTAATGGTACACAATTTATTTAATATTATGACTAACATCACAAACGCTATGAACCCCACAATTAGAAGGGTTCCGTATAGCAAACTCCTTAAAAGAGAGGTGGCAGACTATGCCGAGAGAACCATCAGCATAGTGAAAGAGTACAACGAGGAAGGGTCGTTGATAACCCCAGTGTTTAACCAACTGTTGGGTAAAGAATCGTATATCGAAATCCTTCGCCTAGATTTTGGGATAGATACCGAAAGGATGACAATCTATGATCTGAAGAGTAAGTTGATGCTCAATATTAGTGCTTTTAAGTTGAAGGTGCACCTGTTGAGTAAAGACAAAAAAGAGTCGGAAATGCACGTGCTAAACAATGCTATTAATAGCCACTTGCGCTATCTCGACAAGATGAAAAACGATAAAGAGTTGACCCAAAAGGTGGCTGGCTTTTTTGATTTGATTAATAAAAATACCGAGCTATCGGCTCTTCTTACCGAGTTGAACCTATTGGAGACTGTAATGGTAATGTCGGCTGCGTTAGACAGTTTTGTTGGCTCTGTGGAGAAGCGTATAAGCTTGTTGGCAAAGCGTCCTAACATCAAAACGCAGACTATCAACAAGGGGCTCTCCACTTCGATTGACAACTTGCTGAAAGCGGTAGAGGTGTCCTATCTGTTGAGCCTATCGGAAGATGGCGAG
>DUVZ01000115.1 GCA_012840785.1 Bacteroidales bacterium | reverse complement strand
TACAATTAGTTCGTTTTCACGATCAATATATCCAGCTGGATGAGAAGTAATAGTAGAAACTGTTTCGTTGTCGATAGCGCGAACACCATTATTAGCACGCTCTTCTTTAATTGCATCCAAGCAAATTTGCCACATATCTTTGGTGCGTTGTGTAGCACCCTTCAAAAATGAAGCATCACCATCGTAAGGTGTAATATTTTTTGAAACAAAACTACGAACATCAATTCTATTATTGCTGTTATTTAAATTAGAGTTAACCATAAGGATTGTAATATATTATAGTGTTATTAATTAATTCAAAACCTCGAAAATCTAAGAAGTTGCAAAAATACTGTTTTAAAACATGTTTATCGAATATCTGCGTCTCATTATGTTTTAGAAACAATTTTTGGGAGCTCGTAGATTGTTTAGAGTGGCGCTTTTCCAATCGTTTTAATATGTTTGTTAATTTTGTGGTGGTTGTGTTAAATCAGAGGTTCTCTTTTATATTCTAATATATAGTGTGGGGATCTATTGCTTGTTTATTACTGAAAAAACGGTGATACTTTTACTGCTCCACTTGTTGTTGATAATCTTATTATCGTTGTTACAAAGGAAGAGGATAATTAGAAAGGTGATAAGTAAAGCAATGCATTTATAAAAAAGTCATCTTGATAAAAACTATTACAGCTATCTTCTTCATGCAATCTTCTTTCAAATCGAAACATTTGTTGCATGTTAGGATTCACTTATTAGGCAAAAGTCAACTTTATAAGTCAGAAGTCAAATCTACTACGTAGGATTCCGCAATCAAGAGATGAAATTCAAATCGAAGGCGTAGGATTTGATTTTCAAGACATGTGGCTCCAATTTACCAGGTAAGATTCGACGAACAAGAGATAAAATCCCAATCTACGGCGTAATATTCGGCACTCAAGAGATAAAACTCCCATCTACCATGTAAGATTCGTCGATCAAGGCATAACACTCTAATCTTCCACGTAGGATTTGGTACTCAACACACAAAACTCTAATCTACCATGTAGGATTGAACGATCAAGACATGAAATTCAAATTTACCACGTAAGATTCAACAATCAAGACATGAAGCCCCAATCTACCTTGTAGGATTCAATAGTCATGAGATAAAATACAAATGCAATAAAAAAGAGAGATAACGTACATTATTCAAGTTTCTAGCATTTTATAGATGCAAGGCATGTATAACAATAATGAAATATTAAGAGCTAATTTTTATTGATTATTCCTCCCAGAAAAAACAGCCGGCATCTCCGTCCCTGTAAACTGCACCACCAGGGTGTCATGATCCTGTTTCACTTCATAGTTCTCTAGCCAATGGTTGATATCGAACGAAACGGGGAAATAGGCATATCTATGTTGATGGATATTGAAGCCCATCGCAGTTAACACGTGGTTTTGCTCTTTCTTATCGGGTTCAATACCGAAAAGGTCCTTTGGTTTTATTTTATTGTAGCTGTAATAGTCTAGATAGATGAGTTGGTGCAGCACATGGTCTGATGGATGCTCCTGTAGGGCATATTTGTAGAGTGCCTCGTAGATATCCAGCAATACATGTTTGTGGAACTTATAGTGTGTATCGAAATACTCACCCAATCCGAGTAGGAAATCAAACACACTACCGTTTGAGCTGATATAGTGCAATGTGTTGATGGCTCTCTTCTTGTTCCAATAGATATCGAGCGCCTTTTCTACCAATGTAGCTTTGTGCAATTCGGTAGAACTCATATAGTTGCTCTCAATTATTTCATAAGGAGCACGCTCATCGAATTTGTATCCATGTTTTTTGTAATTGATACGCAAAGGGGTTCCTTTCAAGAATTTGAGGAAACCCAATTGCAACTCATCGGGATAGAGAGCAAAGGTGTTGTCGAAGCTATTTCTTAGGTCGCTAAAGTATTCATAAGGCAATCCAACAATGAGGTCGAGGTGCATCTCAATTTTACTTTTGAGCTTGTTTACCACATCGCTAGTCTTATCAAAGTCTTGTTTGCGACCAACAGCAAGGTTGCTCTCTTCCTTTACAGTCTGTATGCCAATTTCGAAACGAAACAGACCTGAAGGGACATGTTCTTGCACAAAAGTGATGATATCGCGATGGACGATATCGGCAGTTATTTCAAATTGGAATATGTTTTCTGGACGATGGTTGTCCAAAATAAATTGAAAGAGATCGATGGTGAAATCTTTCTTCACGTTGAATGTTCTATCCAAGAACTTAATAGTTCGTCCATGCTCCATCAAGTAGAGTAGATTGCTCTTTACTGTGTCCACTGGCAGGTCGCGCACATTATTGTCGAGGCTAGCCAAGCAATACTCGCACTTGTAGGGACATCCACGGCTAGTTTCTATGTAACAAACCTTGTTGTGCAAATCCTTAGGATTGTCATACTGATAGGGATTTTTGTTTGCCAGTTTGTTTACATCAAACCTTAAATCGATTGGGGAGGGGATTATCTTTGTGTAGTTTTCTTTTGTAACCAAATTGGGAACTCCTTTCACATTGGGGTAG
>DUVZ01000114.1 GCA_012840785.1 Bacteroidales bacterium | reverse complement strand
TCCAATGGCAAGGTCGATTTCACATAAGGTAGCTTCTTTACCAATGCAGATAAGAATACATAGTATTTCTCCAACTCCACATCAACAAAAGTGATAATGCCTCTTAGAAATCGATAGAGTTTAATAAACGATTTTGCATCGCCCTTAAAGACGGTTTGCTGCTCTTCATCCAACTCCTCAACATACCTCCGACACACCTCACCCAAAATTGGTTGTAGCTTTTCTAAATTCTCTGCTTTTCGGAAAAACAGATCAGCAAAACTCTCAACCTCATTCGGATATATCAAGCTATAAGCATCTATTTTTGCTTGCACATCGTAGAGTGAATTAGGGTCAGTCTGATGCTCCTCATCCATGTAGTTTTTGCCATAAAATTGCTGAAAATCATCTCTCACCATTTCAGGATCGTTCACAAAGTCAAGCACCATGGTCGAATCTTTTCCATAAGTTTTCCGATTCAATCTGCTCAATGTTTGCACCGTACTGGTTCCTCCCAGCTTCTTATCCACAAACATGGTGTGCAACATTGGCTCATCGAAACCTGTTTGAAACTTCTCAGCAACTATCAATATTCTATATTGGGGCAACTTCAGTGCTTGAGGGATGCTTATTCTACCAGCCAAGTTGTTCATGCTCACTTCGGTGTAATCCTCGCCTGTTTCTTCATCAGTCAATGTTCCCGAGAAAGCAACCAATGCAAAATAGGGCAGTTTCATTTCTCGCATAATATCATCAAACTTCCGCTTGAAACGCACAGCATGCAACCGAGAACGAGTAACCAGCATGGCACGAGCTTTGCCCTGTATTTCATTTTGCGTTTGAGCCACAAAATGTTCTAACATAATGCGTGTTTTTTTCTCAATAGCATGGTCTTGCAAGTCAACATAAGAACCCAACAGTCGCACCGTTTTTTTCTTCTCATACTCCTTATCAGGAATATCACTACGCTTCACTATTTTGTAGTATCGTTTAAACGAAGTGTAGTTTTCTAATACATCTAAAATAAAATCTTCTTTAATGGCTTGCTCCATCGAATAGATATCGAAAGGTTCTTTATTACCACCCCTCAAAGTACCAAACAGTTCAATGGTTTTTGGTTTAGGAGTAGCAGTAAATGCAAAGAACGATATATTTTTTTGCACCCCTTTGCTCTTAATCTCCTCTTCAATTATATCGGATAGTTCTTTTTGTCCAGCCTCCAACTCCTCGGCCAACTCCAACGACAAAGCTTTGCGCAAATGCCCTGCAGCATCGCCCGACTGCGAACTGTGTGCCTCATCAATTATTACAGCATAGTTTTTATTGGGCAATTTTGCAATAGCCTCAGATATAACAGGAAATTTCTGTAGCGTGGTCACAATAATGCGCTTCCCCTCAAGTATTGCATTTTTCAAATCTTGACTCGTTTTCCGTTCATCTATATATGCCACCACGCCAGGAGTGTCATCCAGTTGACGAATATTCTCCTGAATCTGTTTGTCCAACACCCTCCGGTCGGTAACAATAATAGTTGAGCCAAAGAGAGCCTTACTATCAGTGTAGTTTTGATAGAAGCCCGATAGACGATAAGCCAACCAAGTGATACTATTCGATTTTCCAGAACCTGCTGAGTGTTGGGCAAGATACTTCCCACCAACCCCTTCGCTCTTTACAGCCTCCAACATCCTATTCACTACTCTGCGCTGATGAAATCGCGGGAACAACAGTTTTGTAGAAGTCTTCTCCTTCAGACTCTTTGTCCTCTCATCGTAATAGGTATCCTTATCGGTTTGAACACTGATAAAATTTTGAATCAAATCTAACAACGAATCTTTGCGCAACACATCTTCCCACAAATAAGCAGTAGCAAATCCATAAGGATTCTCATTTACCAAATGTTTGTTGAAAGGTAAAAAGAAGGTCGATTTACCTTTCAATTCTGTAGTCATAAACACCTTTTCAGTACCAACAGCAAAATGCACCAAACAGCGTTTAAATTCCAACAGTGGTTCACCCTTTGGGTTTCTATCCTTTACATATTGTTTGATGGCATTATGGTGGTTTTGTCCCGTCAGTGCATTTTTTAATTCCATCGTCACCACCGGAATACCGTTGATAAAAAGCACTATATCAATAGAGTTGGAGTTTTTGGTAGAATAGCGCAGTTGACGAACAATGGCCAACCTGTTTTTATTGTACCACACCTCATGCTCTGGTGTTTTATTATTGGCAGGTTTGTAATAGATCATATCCAACGCCTGTCCTCGGTCTTTCACTTTGTGATGAAACAAGTGAAGTGTTTTGTTTTCGTGTTTATTCAAATTACGGGCAACATTATTCACAATCTGACTATTAACTCCTGCACCATATTGCTCTTGTAGGGCCTTATATTTTTCAGGCTGACTCTCCTTTACAAAAGCAATTATCTCGCTGGGGATAACGCACAACTCCTTGTCATATTCAGTAGGTGACACCACGTGATATTCACCCACCTGATTCACCAAGTAGTTTTCTATGTGTGCTTCGAAATGTATTTCTGATGTTCCTGTTGCCATAGTATTTTTCTTTTAACTTCTCAAACAACCATTTAAATCGTATATGTAAAGGATTATAGATATTGCTCAGTCAAATTGTTTTAGTAGCATATTATCACACTTACCGTAAATAAAAGGGATTAAAACCTTTCTTTCTTTTAGATATTTAATATTTTCATTTACTTCATACAGCACATTCATTGCAGCAGCCCTTT
>DUVZ01000113.1 GCA_012840785.1 Bacteroidales bacterium | reverse complement strand
GCGTTTAGCTCAGTTGGTTCAG
The DNA here is from genome assembly GCA_012840785.1 of Bacteroidales bacterium. Classification (GTDB taxonomy): domain Bacteria; phylum Bacteroidota; class Bacteroidia; order Bacteroidales; family Dysgonomonadaceae; genus UBA2632. The sequence goes on along the minus strand of DUVZ01000113.1, from coordinate 5,573 downwards.
AGCACCTGCCTTACAAGCAGGGGGTCGATGGTTCGAATCCATCAATGCCCACATTCAAAAGAAACTTACGGTAATATGTAAGCCTCTTTTTTATTTTTAAGATTATGATACAAAAAAGCATCACTCTCAGTTTGGGAGCGATGCTTTTTTATTATCACTATGTCTTTTTATAGTATAAGAGAGGCCCTAAAACTTATATCCAATAGAGAGATAGGCACTTTGGTTTTTCTTGTTTGGTTTATATACTGGCATACTTTCAATGTTTCTTGCAATGTTTTTGAGACCCAAATCCCAACCCAAGTCTATAACCATAACACCAAATTCAGCACCAACACCCAGTCCCACACCTATATCGAAAGGTTTATAACCAAACTTTTTGTCGAAGGTATTCACTTCTTGTTCTCCAAAAAACTTATCTAAATCGGCTGTATAATTCGATTCGATACTTCTAGTACCACCTATTCCATATGCAAAATAGGGTCCTGCATGGATAAACAACTTTGTACCTGGCTTTATATCTATTTTGTAAGCCATGTGTATAGGAAGTTGTATATAGTTTGCAGTAACATTATACTCAACATCTCCTATTACTGGTATATTCGTAGTATACTCAGCTCCTTTACTTGTAAAATACAATCCTGTTTGAAAAGATACATCGGCAATAAATTCTAAATCGAGACCAATACCAGCATGATAGCCTGGTTTTATATTTTTGTCGCTAAGGTTGCTACCATAGTAGTTTGACATGTTTAGTCCACCTTTTACAATTAGTGAGGCGCTTTGTGCGCTAACAAGCGACGCCATGCCTAGTAGGGCTATTACAATTGTTAGTTTTAATTTCTTCATTGTCTGTTATTTTTAATTTCGCTTTTAATTATGTCGTTTATTATCAGTTATATTTATCTCTTAATTTTGTGCAATACAAATATATTTACAAAAGTATGAATTATTTGTCAAAGTTAAAGCTAAAACAAAAAAAGCATCGCTCTTTTTTGTAAGAACGATGCTTTATATATACTGTGTGCTCTAAATTAGAACTTATATCCTACAGAAAGGTATGCGTTCTGGGTTTTTACGTCTGCATTGTTTATTCTTGAGATATTGGTTAGACCCATGTCCCAACCTAAGTCAACTAGAATTCTTCCAAATTCAGCGCCAACACCTAGTCCAAGACCAGCATCGAAAGGTTTATAGCCAAAATCTTTATCGAATGTGTTTACTTCTGGCTCACCAAAGATAGGTTTTAAAATATCAGTTATTTGTGAATCTATTTTTCTTTTTCCACTCACACCGTAAGCAATATAAGGGCCTGCATGTAATACTACTCTAGTTCCTGGCATTACATCAATTTTATAAGCAAAGTGTACAGGAAGTTGCAAGTAGTTAGCATTAACGTTAAGTTCAGCTGAGCTGTATGTGTATTTTGCTCCTTTACTTGTAAATAATAATCCCGACTGGATAGCCATATTGGGTGCAAATTCAAAGTCGGCACCAACACCAATATGGAAGCCTGTTTTCATATTCTTATCCGATAGTTCGTCACCATAAAAGTTAGACATATTCAATCCACCCTTTATACTAAAAGATGCATTTTGAGCACCTACAAGAGACACCATGCCTAAAAGGGCAATTACTAATGAAAATTTAATTTTCTTCATACTATAATATTATTAATTTAGTTAGTTATACTTCATTCTACTCTTTCCGAGGATGAGTTAATGAAACAGTTGTAGAGCTGTGTTTGTTCAAATTATCATTTGTCTTATAGCAAATTTTTTAGTACTTGCTAATAAACAAATATCAAACAGAAAACATATAATCTGCTCTGCACCTTAAGACTGAAGATTTGCCGTAAGGTTTAAGTCAAGTATTATAGTATCACAAATTAGTTGTGTGATTTCAATCTCTTTTTCAATGTTATAGAGGTTGTTATATAGCATACGGTAGATGCATATACTAACGATATAATCTATGAGTAGCGAAGCGAAGAAAAACGGTCAATTTTGAGCAATTGATTGGCTAAAGATTGAATTTGCTCAGCTGTCACATGGTCTATCTGTTCAGTAATTTCGTTTAAATTGATAAACCTGCCAAAGTGGAGAAAACTCTTAGCCATGTCTAGTGCTACATTCTCTCTGTTCTCGCTTGCTATACCTAGCTCTCCCTTCAATTGCTTTTTAGCTTTCGATAGTTGATGTGGAGTGAGAGATTTTTCCTTCAATTTTTGAAACTCTTTGTGTATCAAATTAAGACATCTATCGGTATTCATAGGGTCGCATCCAAAGTATACGCTAAACAAACCACTGTCGGAATATAACGAGTGAGTTGACTCTACCGTATAAACCAATCCATTTTTCTCACGCAGCGAGTTGTTCAAACGGCTATTCATGCCCAAACCACCCAGTATGCTGTTAAGCAGATAGAGGGTGGCTCTATTGGGATGAAACATATCGTATGTTTTTCGTCCTATTATATAGTGTGTTTGGTGTGTATCTTTTTCTAGTGATACATTTTCTATAATTGTTTTTGGCGGAGCTGTGCGTAGTTTGGGTTCTGAGGTAGATGTGGCGTGTATATTCAAATGTTTTTTAGCCTTTTTCATTATTTTCGAAAACGGAGTTTTTCCAACAGAGAAAAAGACCATTTTGTCGGGTTTGAATTGGCGTTCTACATAAGCTCTCATTTTGTCTACTGTTATACTCATCAGCGACTCGGGAGTGCCCAAGATGGGATTTCCCAATGCATGATTGTTGAAAACAACCTGCTCTATATCGTCGTAAATAAGTGCCGATGGTGTATCTAAATATGAGTTTATTTCGTCAAGAATAACTATGCGCTCTCGTTCCAACTGTTTTTCGGTAAATTGTGAGTTGAATACAATATCAGCCAATAGTTCAATCGATCGTTCGAGATACTCTTCGTAGAAAATACTATAAATACCTGTCTCCTCTTTGCTAGTAAAGGCATTGAGCTCTCCACCCACATCTTCCATACGGTTTATTATATGGTGAGGTTTACGTTTTTTGGTGCCTTTAAAAAGCATATGCTCTGTAAAGTGTGCCATGCCCGACTCATTGTCTAGTTCATCGCGTGTGCCGGCGTTGATAAGTATACCACAATATGAGATGGGTGAGTGGTTGGTAGCATGTATTATACGCATGCCATTTGATAGAGTAGCTGTTTCGTAGTTCATCAAAATTAAAAGCTCCTTTTTTTGTTGGGTTACAAAGGTAATGTTTTCTTTCCTCTATACTACTCTTGCCACAGGATAAGTGTCAAAATAGAATCCAAGAATATTTTGAATTACTTCCAATCCCATTTCATCGCGTGTCTGCATTGTTTTTGTTCCTGCATGAGGTGCAAGCACCACATTGTCTAGCTCCAGAAGAGCAGGCAATATCTTTGGTTCATTTTCATATACATCTAATCCTGCTGCTAATATTTGATTCTCTTTTAGGGCATGAGCTAGTGCTACTTCATCCACCAAATCTCCTCTTGCAGTATTTATCAAAATTGCCGACTCCTTCATCATCTCAAGCTCCTTTTTTGCAATCATATGATGGGTCTCTTTAGTAGATGGGGCATTAAGCGATATGTAGTCTGACTCTTTTAGAAGGGTTTCCAGCGAAACATAACGTGCACCATACTTATCTTCTATCGTTTTGTCCAATCTGCTTCGATTGTGATACATAATGTTCATGCCCGATGCTATTGCTCTGCGTGCCAGTGATTGTCCAATGCGTCCCATACCTACAATACCCAGCGATTTTCCGTAAATAGGTACACCAAGGTCGTCATAAAGCCCCCATCTCAAACCTTCGGGAGTTCTTAGTTTTCTATCGTAAAACCCAATTTTTCTAGCTGCAGCATGTAGCAATGCAAATGCAAACTCGGCAGTGGGCTCTGTCACCGTGTGTGGTGTGTTTGCTACGGCAATTCCTTTCTGTTTGGCATATTCCACATCTATATTGTTGTATCCCACGCCCATATTGGCAATCAACTCTAGCTTCTTGCCTCTGTCCATCATCTCTTTGTCGGTGTAGAAGCTAAAGTTGGGGATAAGCACATTAAAGTCAGCAATCATTTCCAACACCTCTTCGCGTCTAAAACCCGATTTCTCTGGCAAAACATATTCCACTTTTCCATCTAGTTTTTCAGCAAGTTCAGGGTTTAATTTGTAGGTAATAAGAACTTTTTTCATTGTATTATATTTTTTTGAATTATTCAATTGATGTTGATATTTACTTAAACGAGCAACAAACATAATTGTTTTATGGGAGAGATAGAAATAGTGACACGAAAAATTCGATAATTATGAAAAAACAAAAAAGGTGAGCTGAAATAAATCAACTCACCTTTTTTGCTCTTCAGGATGGACTTGAACCATCGACCCCCTGATTAACAGTCAGGTGCTCTAACCGACTGAGCTACTGAAGAATTTTATCTTTCCTTAAAAGCGATGCAAAAGTAAGACAAACTTTTCAATTATCCAATAGGTTTGGTGGAAAAATGTAAATAAAAGTGCAAAAAGTTTTTCTGTTATCTGTTTTATACATGGTTCTATCAGTAATAAAAGAGTGATTATTACAGAATTATGACCTATTGTGATGAGTGTGGTCTGTTTTTGATATTTCTCAAACAATTTTCAGTAATCTCCATTACTACACTCTTTATTTGTTTGCAATTAGTGGGGAACTGGTTTTCAAAACAATTTTTGCAAAGGAAGAATATCATCGGTCATCTCATAGTTTTTTATATAAACTTCACATAGATTCTACTTATTGTAACTTTTTACTATCTTTGAATCGTAATTGGAATATGAACTACAGAATTAAAAAAACAGAACACGATATGATATTCAAATTTTCGCTAGTATCCGATGAGGTTGCAAATTTTAAAAGAGAAATACAAATTGATGGGGATGCAACCTTTTTCGACTTGCATAAAATAATTATGGAATGTAGTGGTTATGGTGAAACCGAAATTACTGCCTTCTATATGTGCGACGATTGGTGGGGGAAAAAAGAGCAAATAGCATTGATAGAGATAGAAACAGACTCTGATGTTGACGTTTTTGTGATGGAAGAAGAGACGCTTTCTGACTGGTTGGACGAGGAGAAACAAAAGTTGATGTTTATGTTTGACTATCATGGCGAGCGTGCTTTTTATATGGAGCTTTCAGAAATGATATTGGGTAAAAACCTTTCAGAACCCACTTGCAGTAAGAAACAGGGAACCCCACCACCTCAGTTTTTGGAAGAAGAGGAGGAAGAGACAGTAATACCAATTGTACCTCCTGTAGTTATCGATCCCACACTTGATGAAGAAGATGAAGAAGAAGAGGTGGATGATGATGCTTTTTATGGCGACGAAGATTTTAATGAAGATGAGTTGGATATGGATGGTTTTGAAGATGTGAATGGAACAGACTCTGATTTGGATATACCAGAAGATATGAACCTACTATAGATGAAAAAACTAATCGTTATACTAGGACCAACAGGTGTAGGTAAAACGGATTTGAGTATTGATATTGCCAACCATTTGCAATGCCCCATTATATCTGCTGACAG
>DUVZ01000112.1 GCA_012840785.1 Bacteroidales bacterium | reverse complement strand
TTAATTATTTTAAATTCCATTGTGCAAAATATTTATCAGACAAAAGTAGTGAAAAGGTAGCATATTATAAACTATATGTCGCAAATTAAAGCTGTTAGTAGTTTTTTAAATATCACAAGTACCATCTACAGAGCACGACTTCCCTTCTGTAACATCTACATTTCCGTTTTCTTTAAGATCTTGTCTTTGCCACTTAAAGAAAGCTTTTTGCAATGTTTTTAGAAATGCACCTACAGGTTGAGAACCCACAAGGGCATGCTTTCTATTGAACAGGAAAGTGGGCACAGTGTCGAATTCTAAATTGTTGGCTTCTTGAATGTCTTGTTTCACCTCGTAAGCGTAGTCATCACTGCTTAATAGTTTTTCTATCTCTTTATTATCTAATCCGGCAGTGGTGCCGATTTCTGTCAAAATTTTGTGGTCGCTATAATCTTTAGCCTCTTCGAAATATGCTTTAGATAAAAGCGACATCACTTTTGAGTCTAGTCCTTTAGTGGCTGCTAGTTTAATCAATCTGTGAGCGTCGAGAGAGTTTGCTGCAATGGCATTTTCTAAGTTCGATTTAACTCCATTCTCTTTTGCTAATTCGGCAATCTGCTCGTTCATCTTTTTGATATTCTCTTCAGATACTCCAACGGTGTTGTGTAGATAATCCATCACCGGTATTCCTTTGCCTTTTCCAGGTAAATCGGGGTTTAATAAGAATGCTTTCCACTCTAGCTCTATTTGATCTTTATACTCGAATTGTTGTAATGCTTTTTCGTAATGTAACTTACCAATATAACAGTATGGGCACATAATATCTGACCATACTTCGATTTTCATTTTCATAGGATATATAAAATTGTTATTATTTTAGTGTCTGTTCATGGCATAAACAGTGTTTATGCACTAAATGTTCAAGGTAATAAAACAAACTATTTTGTTAAATGCAAATATAATTGTAGTTTTGATTTTAAAAAAAACAATTGCTCAATGAAAAATAGACTTTGGACTAAGGATTTCACATTGATTACAGTGGCAAACCTATTGATGGCTGTTGCCTTTTACTTTATGGTGCCTGTTTTACCAGTTTTTTTGTCAGATAATTTTTCTGCTACTGAAAGTCAGATAGGTTTGGTGCTTTCGTTTTACACTATTGCAGCATTGCTTATAAGACCTTTTGCTGGTTATGCGCTCGATGTTGTAAGCAGGTATAGTATTTATGTGGTTTCTTTGCTGTTGTTCTCTACGGTCTTCTTTGGGTATGTGTGGGCTACATCTATACTGTTTGTTTTGGTGCTGAGGTTTATACACGGACTCACTTGGGGGTCGATGAGTACTGCTGGGTCAACCATTGCTGTTGATTTGGTTCCACAGAAAAGAAGGGGCGAGGGTATTGGTATATTTGGCTTATCGATGACTATTGCAATGGCAATAGGTCCACTCATTGCTATTGCTATTACCGGAGATAGTGCTTATGAAAGGTTGTTTTACACAGCTGCGGGGTTTAGCTTTTTTGGTTTAGTGCTTGCTTTATTTGTTAGGGTGCCAAAAATAAAGCCATTGAAGAGAAAATTTAAAATATCCTCTTTAATTGAGAAAAGGGCTCTGCCTGTATCGCTTAATGTGTTTTTAGTGACGATTCCTTATGGTGGCATTATCTCCTTTATTGCTTTATATGGTAGATCAATAGGAATTGAAAGTAGTGGACTTTTCTTTTTGCTTATAGCAGCTGGTATTGCTATATCGCGTATTCTTAGTGGAAAATCGTTTGATAGGGTGGGTCCAAAAATGATATGCATCTTGGGATTGAGCTTGCTTATTGTGGGGCTTGCTAATTTGGCTTTGAATAAAACTTCTTGGGGATATCACTCTTCGGCACTTATAGTAGGCTTTGGCTTCGGAATTATTATGGCAACTTTTCAAGCGATAGCCAATCATAATGTTGAGGCTGATAAAAGAGGGGCAGCCAACTCTACTTATCTTACACTCTTTGATTCGGGAATTGGGGTGGGTATGCTTCTAGTTGGATACTTGATTCAAGTGGTGGGCTATTCGGGTGCATATATTTTGTGTGGTGTAATAGAAGTTTTAGCACTTATTGTGTTTATTTTTTACACACTTCCAAGGTTTGAGAAAAGTTCTTGCAACGATTATTCATACTAACTTTGAGTTTATTTGGCTATAGGATATTAAATAATGCTATTATCTTTTTTTATTCTCATAAAGTCACTAAATTTGTGGCACAAAAATTAAAGATAATACTATTAACACTATTATGGACAAAAAAGTTATTGTAACGGGAGTTATTGGCGCTGACGTACACGCAGTTGGTAATAAAATTTTAACCTTTGCCTTAGAAGAGGCCGGTTTTAAAATGGTAAACTTGGGTGTAATGGTTTCGCAAGAAGAGTTTGTTGAAGCTGCAGTTGAAACAAATGCTGATGCTATACTTGTATCATCTCTATACGGTCATGGAGAAATTGATTGTAATGGATTGAGAGAAAAGTGTGACGAGGCAGGTTTGAAGGATATACCTTTATTGGCTGGAGGAAACTTGGTAGTTGGGAAGCAAGATTTTGAAGATGTTGAAAAGAGATTTATGGATATGGGATTTACCAAGGTGTATCCTCCTAATACTCAACTTGACACTACAATCGCTGACTTAAACGAACTTTTTTCTATATAGACATGAAATATCTTACTGCAGACTTTGGCAGTACATACACAAAACTAACCGCAATAGATGCTACTAAAGCCGAAGTTATAGGCACTTCGGCTGCATTTACTACTATAGACACTGATGTAATGGAGGGCTACAACTGTGCCCTGCAAAGATTAGAAGAGAAGATTGGAGTGTTTAAGTACGACCAACTTCTATGCTGTAGTAGTGCAGCAGGTGGGCTAAAAATGGTGGCTTTGGGACTTGTGCCCGAATTAACAGCAAAGGCAGCTAGAATGGCTGCTTCGAGTGCTGGGGCAAAAGTAGTTAAAACCTATGCTTTTGAAATATCAAAAGCGGAACAGAATGAGATTTGTGCTATCGACCCTGATTTAGTGCTACTTTGTGGTGGCACTGATGGTGGGAATAAAGAGGTAATTATTAGCAATGCTAGAAAGCTTTGTGAGATTGATAGAAATTTCTCAACAATAGTGGCAGGAAACAAAAGTGCGTCTGATGAAGTAGAAAAGGTTTTTTCTGAATCGGGAAAAGACTTTGTGATTACAGAAAATGTAATGCCAGAGTTTAATAAACTGAATATAGAACCAGCCAAACAGAAAATAAAAGAGTTGTTTATAAGTAAAATTATTGATGCTAAGGGGCTCAATAAAGTGCAAAGTATGACCAACTCGGAGATAATACCTACACCACTTGCCGTGTTAAATGGATGCGAGTTGCTAAGCAAAGGCACTGATACAACCGAAGGTATTGGCGATTTGATGGCAGTTGATATTGGTGGAGCTACTACTGATGTTTACTCTATTTCGGCAGGAACCCCTACTTTTGAAAATGTAATGATAAAAGGATTGCCCGAGCCTTACAATAAACGTACTGTTGAAGGTGATCTTGGCATGAGGTATAGTTTACCTCCTCTTGCCGATCAAACAGATTTGAATGCTTTATCCAGCGAGATTGGTATAGATGTGGACGATATTTTAAAGTGGATTGAAACATGCAAAAAGTTTCCTAATACTTTAGCTGATAAAAACAGCCACAATCAAAAGGTTGAGGAGGGATTAGCAAAATCTGCACTTAAAATTGCAGTTGAACGACACACCGGTAAAGTGGAATCTACTTTTACACCATTTGGTGAAATGTATATTGTAACAGGAAAAGATTTGACAAAAGTAGGCTCTGTAGTTGGTATAGGTGGTGTGCTAGTAAACGCTGCCAATGCTGATGATATTTTGGAGGGTGCCAAAGCTGATAAGCAAAACTTAATGTCGTTGAAGCCAAAGCAGCCAAAGTATCTATTGGACAAGAAGTATATATTTGGTTCTATGGGGCTTTTATCTGCAATTAATGCAGAGCTTGCTCTAACGATAATGAAGAAAGAGATAAAATAGATTTATATTATCAGATAGAGAGTAAAAAAAAGCATTACTTTTTATCTGAAAACCTTTTACTAATAAATAAATAAAAAAAAACTAAGCTTTTAAATTGATATTACATACATTAACTTGTAATTAAAAAATTAAAACATGAAGATTAGCAACACTAAACTATCTAATGATCAGTTCTTTAAAGAGCGCGAAGAAGTATTGGGGCAATGGAAAACAGGCCAGGACGTTGATTTTGAAGAATCTGTAGCTTACCAAAAAGCAATATCTGATGAAAAAAGATTTGGAAACAAATTAGCCAAAGCTAAAGAAGAGGGTATTACTCTTATTCAACCCCGTGCTGGTGTTGCTTTGGAGCAGGAGCATATTGCACTACTGAAATTTTTAGAGGATGAGGGAGAAGCAGATTTATTGCCTTCTACTATTGATAGCTATACCCGACTAAATAGATATAAAGAAGCTGAGGCGGGTATTGAGAAAAGCCGCGAAACGGGTCGTTCAATGCTTAATGGTTTTCCCGCAGTAAACTATGGTGTGGAAATTTGTAGAAATGTAACATCTGCCGTTAGTAACCCAGTTCAGGTGCGTCACGGAACTCCAGATGCTCGTTTGCTTACTGAGATTTCTATTGCTGGTGGTTTTACATCTTATGAAGGTGGTGGAATTTCTTACAATATTCCTTATTCAAAAAACCATTCTCTTGAAAAAACTATTGCTCACTGGCAATATACAGACAGATTGGTGGGAATGTACGAAGAGGCGGGTGTTTCTATAAACCGCGAACCGTTTGGTCCTCTTACAGGAACACTTATTCCGGCATGTATCTCAAACTCAGTGGCTGTTATAGAAGCTATTTTGGCTGCAACACAAGGAGTGAAGGATATAACAGTAGGATATGGTCAGTGTGGTAACCTTATACAAGATGTGGCGGCTCTTCGCTCATTGAATATTCTTACTCGTTCATATTTAGATAGATTTGGATATACCGATGTGCGTATAACTACAGTATTCCACCAATGGATGGGTGGTTTTCCACAAGATGAATCAAAATCGTTTGGTGTAATTTCATGGGGTGCAGCTGCTGCAGCTCTTGCAAAAGCAACTAAAGTGATTGTAAAAACACCTCACGAAGCAATGGGAGTTCCAACAAAAGAAGCCAATGCGGCAGGATTGAGAGCTACCAAACAGGTGATTTCGATGCTAAAAGACCAAGATTTTCTTGAGATACCAGCTGTAATTACCGAAAGCGAAATTATAATGAAGGAGATGAAGTGTATTCTTGATAAAGTAGAGGAGCTGGGTAAAGGCGACTATGCTTTGGGTGCAATTGCGGCTTTTGAAGCTGGTGTTATTGATGTGCCTTTTGCTCCAAGTCGTTTTAATGCCGGAAAAGTATTACCTGCACGTGATAATCAAGGTGCAATAAGATTTCTTGAAGTTGGTAACCTACCATTTACACAAGACTTGAAAGATTACCATAAAAAGAAACTCGAAGAGAGGGGTGCATTTGAGAACAGACCTGTTAGTTTCCAAATGGTGATAGATGACGTATACGCTATCGGTAAAGGATTCTTAGTAGGACGCCCTCATTAAATAAATGTTTGCTCTTGACAAGAAAAGGAGCTAAACGAATTATTGCTTTAGGCAATAGTTAACTTAATTCAATAGACAATTTTTAAAATACAACACATACAATGAAAATAAAAAAAGTGATCTGTGCACCAGGTAAAACTGGTTTCTATTTCGATGATCAAAAAGCTATTAAAGCAGGTGCAAAAAATGATGGAGCATTCTATCAAGGCGAGGCTATTACTCCCGGATTCACCTCAGTAAGACAAGCAGGTGAATCTATATCTGTTTTATTTGTTCTTGAAAATGGAGCTGTTGCTCACGGAGATTGTGCAGCAGTACAATATTCGGGTGCAGGTGGACGCGATCCTTTGTTTTTAGCCGAAAACTTTATACCTATTATAGAGCAAGAGATTGCTCCACTATATGTGGGTAAAGAGATTACATCTTTTAAAGAGATGGCTGACAGAGTAGACAAACACATCAAAGAAGACGGAAAAGCTTATCATACAGCTATCCGTTATGGTGTAACTCAAGCATGTTTGCATGCTGTAGCATTGAGTAAATCGAAGGTTATGGCTCAGGTTATTGCAGACGAGTACAACACAGAGATTTCGTCGGAAATAATTCCAATCTTTTCTCAATCGGGTGATGATAGATATTTGAATGCCGATAAGATGATTATGAAAGGGGTTGATGTATTACCACATGCTCTATTTAATCATGTTGAGACAAAAGTAGGGATGAATGGAGAGAAGATAAAAGAGTATCTTGAGTGGTTGAATAACAGAATTACAAGTAACAAACCTTATCCAACCTACAATCCTGCTATTCATATTGATGTGTATGGAACATTGAGTGTGGTTTTTGACAACGACCTAGAGGCTATTGCCAACTATATGGTTGAATTGGGCGAGATAGCAAAACCATATCAATTAAGAGTGGAAGGACCTGTTGATATGGATGGTAAGGCAGATCAAATTGAAGCCCTTAGCAAGCTTAGAGCTCTATTGGAAGAGAAAGGCAGCGATGTTCAGATTGTAGCCGACGAGTGGTGTAACACGCTTCAGGATATTAAGGATTTTGTAACTGCAAAAGCAGGACATATGATTCAAATAAAAACTCCTGACTTGGGTGGAATAAACAATTCTATCGAGGCAGTTCTGTTTTGTAAAGAGCACGACGCTCTTGCCTATATAGGTGGAACATGCAACGAAACTAATCGTTCTGCCGAAGTATGTGCGCATATTGCTATGGCAACTTCTCCAGTACAATATCTAGGGAAACCAGGTATGGGTGTTGACGAAGGCTATATGATTGTGCACAACGAGATGAGTAGAGTATTGGCTCTAAAAGACGTATTGTAGCAACTGCAAGAAGATACAATAGGTCAACTTTTAAAATAATTATTCACTAAATTTATAATTTAGGATTCCCCGTCTCTGTTACTTTATAATAGGGTTGCAGAGACGTCGATCAAAAAACATTCAACATGGAAGAATTAAGAATACTTTCGCCAACGGCGATATTGGGATATGGTTTCCCAATGGAATCATTTCAAGAAGGAATGAAACGCAAACCTCACGTAATAGCTGTAGATGCTGGTTCAACCGATCCGGGTCCGTACTATTTAGGTGCAGGTAAATCATTTACTGATAGAAATTCAGTAAAAAGAGACTTAGAAATAATGATTCCCGCTGCTTTAGAACAAAATATACCTGTAATAATTGGTACAGCAGGTGGTTCTGGTGGAAGACCTCACGTAGAATTTTGCTTAAACATTATAAGAGAGATTGCTAAAGAGAAGTCTCTTAGCTTTAAATTGGCTGTTATTCAGTCTGAGTTTGATAAAGATTTTATCAAGCAAAGTCTGAAAGATGGAAATATTGAGCCACTACATCCTGCTAAACAATTGACAGAAGAGGGAATAGATGAAACTGTTAGAATTGTTGCGCAAATGGGCGAAGAGCCTTTTATGAAAGCTTTGGATGAGGGCGCAAATGTGATATTGGCTGGTAGGTCGTATGATCCATCTGTTTTTGCATCGCTTCCTATTAAAGAGGGTTTTGATAAAGGTCTTGCCATTCATATGGGCAAAATATTGGAGTGTGCTGCTATTGCCGCATTACCAGGAAGTGGTAGCGACAGTATGTTTGGATATTTACGCAAAGACAATTTCGTGCTTGAGCCACTTTCTCCACTTAGAAAATGCACAACTTTATCTATTGCGGCACATACATTGTACGAAAAAAGCAATCCTTATATTTTACCCGGACCTGGAGGAGCAATCAATCTACACGAAAGCGAATTTGTACAGGTTGATGATGATAAAGTAAAAGTATCGGGTAGTAGATTTGTGCCTACAGATGACTATTTTGTAAAGCTCGAAGGGGTTAAAAAAGTTGGATACCGCACTATTTCATGTGCTGGAGTAAAAGATCCAATAATGATATCTCAAATCGACAGTATTGTTCAAAGCGTGAAAGATAGGGTTGTAAACAACTTTGAAAGCTATGGACTTACAGATTTCTTTTTAGATTTTAAAATCTATGGTAAGAATGGTGTGATGGGAATGTTTGAACCAAAAGATGTGAAAGTTGGTGATGAATTGAAGATTATTATTGAAGCAGTTGCACCTACCCAAGAGCAAGCAAGCACTATTTGTGGTTTTGCACGTAGTACATTGCTGCATTTTGGATACGACGGACGTATTGCAACAGCTGGCAACTTGGCTTTCCCATTCTCTCCATCGGATAGTGAAATGGGAGAGGTGTATGAGTTTAGTGTATACCATCTATTGAAAGTGGATAATCCAACAGATCTTTTCCCAATAGAGTACATAGAGTTTAAAAAATAATCAAAAACAACAGAACAATGGAATACAAATTAGTAGATATTGCCTCAGTAATACGTAGTAAAAACTCGGGTCCTTACGAATTGACTTTTGATGTTATCTTCAAGGAGTTTGAAATGTATAAGAAAGTGAAAGAAGCAAAAGCTATCAATGAAAAAGAGTTTGCTGCACTTTACAACATTCCCGAATCAGATATCATAAGTTTAGTTTATTTCGATCCTGCCAAAGCAGTAAAAGTAACTATTGTAAGACCCATCTCTTCTGGAGCATTGGGCGAAACAGATGTGTATGGAGCTCAACAACATGCTCCATTTATGAACTTTAAGTTTACCCTTTAAATAAGGGAGAAGAGGGATATAACACCCTATTTAGTAAGATTCATTAAACAATAATATAAGCTTATGCGCAACCTCATACAAGAATACATGGTTTCGTCGCAGTATTATGCGCCGAGAGGGAGAGAGCGATTGATGTTTTTAGGAGAACAAATTGCTCAAAAGCATTTGCATTACAGTGACAGTTTAATTGGTATTGTAGGCGATGCAGGTTCGGGTAAATCTTCATTAATAAATGGAATGTTTCCTGGTCTTGAACTTTCAAATGACGATGATAATATCAATCCTCGTAAAATTATGCAGGTGAGAGACTTAATGCACGATATACCTGACGCAGGAACCTATCATTTAGATATGCGTTTTCAGATGGCTTTTACACAAATGTACGAAATAGTAGATTTTGTGAAAAAAGTGATGAGGAGAAAACGTCGTGTTGTGATTGAACACTTCAATCTATTGTATGAAGCGTTGGGCATTAATGCTGATATTATTGTAGGGATAGGGGAGGAGATTATTGTAACTCGTCCCACAATTTTTGGACCCAATCCTCAAAGTATTTATGAAATAGTACATCAGTCTCTTAATTATCGAAAAATGGCACATACTGCCGAAGAGGCTGTGGTGCAATCTTTGGAGAGCGAATTTGGAATAACTACTGATGATTTCTATAGTTCAGACATGAGGAATGGGTTTGTGCTGAAGTTTCCTAAGGAGCCAAAAGTTGATCTAGAAAAATTAGAGGCTCTAGCACAGGACATTTTGTCGCAAAACTTAGATGTATCTTATTATGATGAAGATCATATAAAAATGGGAGACAAGATTATTCATTGCGATGGGGCTCGTTTTCATGTTCACAACACATCGGAGATTAAAAACTTCTCTATTTACAAGAAGTTAATAAAAGACCCCGAGACAAAAGTGTATAATCTAATAGGTGTTATAGATGGCAACTTAAATGATATGGAAAATAGAAATACATTTTATTTCCTAAAGAGACAATAAATGAAATGAGAGAAATAAAAGCACTAGATATAGCAGAATTAGTAGAGCACTTGTGCATCGAAGCATGTTGTGTGATTACTGACGATATTAAATCGGGTTTTAAAAGTAGTTTGCTTACCGAGAAATCTCCTTTAGGCAAAGAGGTGTTGGCAACATTGATTGAAAACGCCGAAATAGCCAAAGAAGAGAGAAACCCAATTTGTCAAGACACGGGTATGACTGTTGTTTTTGTAACAATGGGACAGGATGTACGTATTACAGGTGGTTTTATCGAAGATGCCATCAACGAAGGAGTAAGAAATGGTTATGAAAAAGGCTATTTGCGAAAATCTGTTGTGAGCGATCCTATTGATAGAATCAACACAAATGATAATACACCAGCCATCATTCATTATGAGCTTGTACCTGGCACAGATTTCAATATTGTGGTTGCACCAAAAGGATTTGGCAGTGAGAATAAGAGTGGATTGAAAATGCTTACTCCGAGTGATGGGGTAGAGGGCATCAAGAAGTTTGTAATCGATACTATTTCTTCTGCTGGAGGAAACCCCTGCCCACCTATTATTGTGGGTGTAGGTATTGGTGGAACAATGGAGAGAGCAGCCTATTTAAGCAAAAAGGCTTTACTTACTTCTGTTGATGCTGTCAATGAAAATGAGAAGCTTGCTGCACTTGAGAAAGAGCTTTTAGACGAGATTAATAAACTAGGTATTGGACCAGCAGGTTTTGGTGGAACAACCACTGCACTTGCCGTGAATATTTTAACTAATGCTACGCATATTGCAGGACTGCCTGTATCGGTAAATATAGGTTGTCATGCAACACGTCATGCTGAAGGAAAATTATAAAGAAGATGGAAGATAGAGTTATTTTAGGAGCACCTTTTACTGACGAAAAAATTAAATCGCTGAAAGCCGGTGAGATGGTTTATATTTCAGGCACTGTTTATACTGGACGCGATGCTGCACACAAGCGTTTGTGCGAAATGATTAAAAGAGGCGAGAAGATGCCTTTTGATTTCGAAGGACAAGCTATATACTATGCAGGTCCATGTCCGGCAAAGCCTGGCAAACCTATCGGCTCTGTTGGACCTACAACAGGCGGCAGAATGGATGCCTATTCGCCTACCCTTATCGAGCATGGCTTGAAAGTGATGATAGGTAAAGGGTCGCGAAGCGAAGAGGTGGTAAATGCAATAAAAAACCATACAGGAGTTTACCTTGCCGCTATAGGTGGTGCAGCTGCATTGATGGCACGTTGTGTGGAAAGTGCAGAGGTAATAGCTTTTGATGATTTAGGCACCGAGGCTATTCGCAAATTGCAGGTAAACCAACTTCCCGTTATTGTAGTGATAGATTCTGAGGGGAATAATAGCTATGAACTGGGCAGAGAAAAATATGAAGTAGTAAAGTAAAAAATTAGATGCTT
>DUVZ01000011.1 GCA_012840785.1 Bacteroidales bacterium | reverse complement strand
GCAGCAAACTGCATACTCTCGGCATTAAGAAATTGACCTTTCTTGATGTTTACAATCTTCCCAGTCTTAGCAGCAGCCACCAACAGTTCTGTTTGGCGACATAAGAATGCAGGAATCTGAAGAACATCGGCATATTCGGCCACCATTACAGCTTCGTGCGACTCGTGTATATCTGTTACAACAGGAATCTTGAAAGTTTCACCAACTTTACGTAATATATTAAGAGCTTTCTCATCGCCAATGCCAGTAAATGAATCAACTCGAGACCGATTAGCTTTCCTATACGACCCTTTGAAAACATAGGGAATACCAAGCTTATCTGTTATTGTTATAATTTTCTCGGCAATTGTTAGTGCCATCTCTTCACCTTCTATTACACAGGGTCCTGCCAATAGAAAAAACGTATCGCTTTTTAAATATGATAAATCCATCTTATGCTATAATTTGTAATTTGTTGCAAGATACAAAAAACCTTTTATTTTAGTAGATTTGTAATTGTTGCATTTTATAAAATGCTTCGTTAAACAATCCTTTTGTACACCTGTAGTCAATCGTCACTAGTAAAATAATGTGTTTAAGCTAAAAGGGCTCTCGCTAGCGCAAGTTTCTAGAATTGTTTCAGCACCATATAAATACCACTTTATCTAAGCAAGACTTAAATTGCAACTTGATGATAGGTTGGTTGTGAAAATTTAGATAAACAAATAATTAAAGGCTCTCAAGACAAACACTATATGCTGACCACAATAAAACCCAACTTTTATTGTCTTAAAATCAAAACACTACCCCATATCTACTTGTAAGACCTTGTTTTCTTCTCGTACGAGATTTTTTATAGCACATTCACATTATTATTTTTTACGCAAGTGTCAGTATGCAAATAAAAAACCCCTTGTTTTTGAAAACCATTAGCAAATGTGGCAAAAATGAGTTGGAAAATAAATTCCCCGCGGGGTTTACGACGAACAAGATAAGTCAGTAGAATACTAAATACATGTTTCAGAATAATCAATTATTTGCAATTGAGAGCAAAAAAAATAAGGAGAATTTAGCAAGACAGTTTAAAAATTCAGACAGCAAAACATAAAATTACACACGAGCTTTTGCAAGTAAATCCATTATCTCTAATAAGGACATAAAAAAAGATGACAAATTTTATTTGCCATCTTTTTTTATATTTCTATGTAATTTAATTACATGAAAAGCTATCTTAGTTAATACCTAATTTAGCTTTCACTAATGGATTTGCATCAGTAGCAGTAGGGCTATGATAAGCAACAGAGCCAGAAGCTAAATCTAAGATATAGATAAAATCTTTTTCTTCACCAACTGCTTTAATTGCTTTTTGCAACTTATCCTGTACAGGAGCAAGTAGTTTTTGCTGCAAGTCTTGCACCTCTTTTTGACTGTTTTGCATAAAAGCTTGGTATCTTTCTTCAATTTGTTGGATTTGTTTTTGACGATCCATCAATATTGATTCAGTAACCTCATCAGTTGATTTCTGAAACTCCTCCATTTTGGTATTATATTCAGCTTCTAATGCAGTTGCATTTTTCTTAATTTGCTCTTGCTTCGTGTTTAGTTGAGTTTCAATTGCACTCAGTTCGGGCATCATCCCAAATAGTT
>DUVZ01000111.1 GCA_012840785.1 Bacteroidales bacterium | reverse complement strand
TCGACATCTTTATAACTTTTTTGATTGGTGATAATCTTATCAAAAAATAGACGTAACACCCAAAGCGCATCTCTTCTAACAATACTAAAATTCTTGCGAGAGTTATTCTTTAAATCATCTCTTCTTGTTTCGTCAAGCTCCAAATACCTGGTCTGTGTTTTCCTCAACTCGGCTATTTGAGGCTCCAAACCTAAGGATACAAAAGCATCCCTTATATAATTATCCTCTTCTGACTTAACTTTTAAAAGAAACATATTCAAATTATAGTCAGCATAGCTACGTCCGTGCTGCCCAAAATAGGTGAGGTGTTTTTGGGTCTCTCGCCTTGCCACAACTGCCATATATTGCATCTTTTCGTCATCAATATTTAGCATGGCTTTAACCTGTGCATTGATAAGTGATGCATACATTAATCGTTTTTTATGAAGTCGTGCCAACTCGGCTGTTAAGGGATGTTCTCCGAGAGGAGCAGCAAGTATTTTAACAACAGGCTTTTGCATCAACAAAACATCGTGCATGCTTTGCAAGTGCAATGTTTCTAAATTGTGTTTTTCTAAAACCTCAAGCACATTGTCTAACAATATAACAATCTCTACATTACGCAGCTTTGATAAAGGTATTTTTTTTAGTTTTATCATGATGTTAGTTATTTAAAAAAAGCAGTTGATTACAACTAGGTACAAATGTAATAAATTCACACCTATTCACACAACATTTATTAAACACTTATCAACAATATACGGAGTGTGAAACAAAAACAGTATGCTCTTTACCATTGTCAACCCAAAAAAGTTGAGCTTCTTAGTTGCTTTGCACTAAACTTGCTGGCTGAAAGCCTGTGTGCAGCATTTCCTCTTATTTTTATCAGCGAAATGATAAAATACTATCTTACTTCCTTCATTCCATTGCAGTGTGAAGAAAAAAGCTCTGTTTTTGTTTGTTCTCCTACTCTTTCTAAAACAATTCCCGTTTAAACCCCTCTTTCACAAGATAGATTGAGAAAATGTGGCTAAATTGCAACTTTCTTTAAACAAAGCCGACAGTACTACATGTGATTTTCTCTATTGTCGACAAAAGAAGACAGAAATGAGATGTGTTTGCACAATTCTATGGGTAGGATTGAAGAAATGGACTAGATGTATTGCGTGTTAGATAGTGGACTGGAGAAACAAGATAAGTTCATTCGCATACAACTATAATAATTGATTAAATCAATATGGAAGCATCTTAGATTGCATTGTAGATTGGCAAAACAGAATAAATCTACAACAGAACAACTGTTGACAATGAAGATAAAGGTATCTTCTATCTTATCTAGGCATCTGATTAATTAAATTACACTTCATCTATCTCATCTGACAGTAAGAAACAGCTAATATCTTGTAGTTGTATCTCTGCCTACTGAGTGAATTAAAAAATTACACTGAAAAGGACTTAAGCTTTCTCTTTTTCATATAGTTATAATAGTAAAAAGAAATAGAAAAGAAGTTTTCAGTAAAGTCTAATAGTTTACCTTTTTACAAAAGTAATTTTTAGTAAAAACTTACACTTAAGAC
>DUVZ01000010.1 GCA_012840785.1 Bacteroidales bacterium | reverse complement strand
TTTCGGGTTTCGAGAATTTTAAATTGACGTCGGCCATTTGAAAGTAGGGACTTTCGTTTACTTTTGCCATAAAGGGTGGAATAAACTCTTCCAACTTATCGATAGAGGGTGCTTGTAACACATATTGAAGTGGCATGCCTCCACGTCGACCACCAAAGGTGGATTGCTGACGCTCAAATGCACGAGCAGCTGTTTCGGGGCGCACTCCTTTTGATATTTCATCGGCAATCTCCATTTGACTTCTTGCTCTATCTACCATATCTGGCAGGTTGAGACGCACCATTCCAAAAGAACCAAAAATGATGGTCATATTCGACTCTTTCTCGGGTACCAACGAATCGACTATGTGCGATATACGGTTGGTGTAGTCGCGGGTGTACTCAAAGGTTGCTCCTTCGGGAAGGGTGGTTCTTACCATCACTTGCGAACGGTCTTCAAGGGGTGCCATCTCGCCCGGAATTGCTCTTAAGAAAACTACAATAAGCAATATGGTGACAACAGTAATAGGAATTACTAGCTTTTTATGTGCAATAAAATAGGTTAGCCACTTTCCGTAGATGTTATTCATACCCTCGAAGAATGGTTCTGTTTTATTCATAAACCAATTTTTCTTCTCTCGCTTTACCAAAATCTTTGATGCCAACATGGGTGTAAAGGTAAGGGCTACAAAAGAGGAAATAATAACTGCACCGGCAACTACTATACTAAACTCGCGGAAGAGGCGCCCTGTCATTCCTTCTAAGAAAACAATGGGGAAAAACACTGCAACCAGGGTAATTGTTGTGGATACAACAGCAAAGAAAATCTCTTGCGACCCTTCGATGGCTGCATCGCGGGGTGTCATCCCTTTCTCTATTTTTTGATAGATATTCTCTACCACTACAATGGCATCATCTACAACCAACCCCACTGCCAACACGATGGCAAGCATCGATAGCACATTGATGGAGAAGCCAGCCAAATACATAATAAAGAACACTCCGATGAGTGAAATGGGTATGGCAGCGGTAGGAATAATAGTTACACGCCAATCACGAAGGAATAGGAATATGATAATAACAACTAAAGCAAATGCAATGTAGATTGTTTCTTTAACTTCATCAATTGAAGCACGAATGAAACGGGTGCTATCGTGAGCAACTTCAACTATAACATCGTCGGGTAGGTCCTTTCGCATCTGTTCGAGGCGAACACGCACCTCATCGGCAATCTCAATTTGGTTGGCTCCTGGCTGTGGTATTATCACGGTACTTACCATTGGGATGCCATTACGTCGCAATACGTTTTTTCGATTCTCCGAGTCGAGCTCGGCAAAACCCACATCGCCAAAGCGAACAATGCGGTAGTCGTCTTCTTTTATAATGAGGTTGTTAAACTCCTCGGGAGTAATCATCAACCCCAATGTGCGAATGGAACGCTCTATTTCGTCGCCCTCTATACTTCCAGCTGGCAACTCAATATTCTCTCTATCAAGCGCTGCTTTAATCTCCATGGGAGTAGTTTTGTAGGCTGCCATTTTCACAGGGTCGAGCCAGAGGCGCATTGCATAACGGTTTTCGCCCCATATTGCTACCGAACTTACGTTTTGAATGGTTTGCAAACGCTCTTTTACGGTGAGTTCTGCAATCTCGGTCAGCTCCAACAGTGAGCGAATATCGCTTTGCACCGTTATTTGCATAATGGGCTCTGCATCGGCATCTGCCTTCGATACGGTGGGTGGGTCGACGTCGCGTGGAAGGTATCGTTGTGCAACAGAAACTTTGTCGCGCACATCATTGGCGGCTGTTTCCATATCAACAGAGAGTTCGAACTCGACTGTAATACGCGAACGTCCTTGGCTACTGCTACTTATGAGGGAACGAATGCCAGGAATGCCATTAATGTTTTGCTCAAGAGGCTCGGTTATTTGCTTCTCAATCACATCGGCATTAGCACCTGGATAAGAAACACTTACCGTAATAATGGGGTTGTCCACACTTGGATACTCTCTTACTGGCAAACTGGTGTAGCCAATTATTCCGAAGAGAAGAATCACGAGCATAAACACAGTGGAAAGTACGGGTCGATTTATGCTTAATTCAGATAATGTCATTCAATAATCTCCTTTATAATTTATTCCTCAAATTGAGCAATCGACACATTCATGCCATCGCGCAACTGCATCACTCCTGTTGTTAATAATGTATCGCCAACATTCAACCCCTCTAATACCTGTACAGAGGAAGCGGTGCGAAGTCCTTTTGTGAGGACTACTCTTTTAGCTTTTCCATTGTTGTAGGTATATACTATGTCTTGTCCCATTTCGGCAATTGACGACATGCTTGGGATGACTATTGTGTTGGTTATTTCGCGCAGTTGGATCTCTATTTGTGCCGACCTGCCTGGTTTTATTTTTCCTCCAGGATTGGAATAACGAGCACGAGCTTTTAAAGTGAGTGTGCTGGCATCTAGCGATGTTTCAACAGCATATACAGAAGCTTCGTAGATGTTTAAATCATTTTCTAATGTAAATGTAAGTTTTGTGCCATCTACAATCTCGTTCTCTTGACGCTCGTTTACAGCAAATTCTATCTTGAGTGGCGATATTTTGGTAAGGGTTGAAACTCTTACTTGTGGCGAGGCATAAGCTCCTTCGCTTACCAATCGCAAACCAATCATGCCACTAAATGGGGCACGCAACTCTGTTTGTGAAATACGCGCTTTTATGAGCTCTATATTGGCTTTTAGTCTATCCAACTCTGTTGTAACGGTTTCGAAAGCCTCCTGACTTACTGCATCTTTATCCAACAGTGTGCGCTGACGAAATACGCGCTCTTGTGCAAGGGGCAGTTGCGACTCCAGCATTTTGAGCTCTGCTTGTAGGGGTGCATCGTTTACTTTTGCCAACAATTGACCTTTATCTACAAACGATCCCTCTTTGAAGTTTATTTGTGTTATCTTACCCGAGGTTTCAAATGTTAGATCAACCTCCTCATCGGGCAATAACACCCCTTTTGTTCTGAATACATCGTTCATTGTTTGGGGTTTCAAAACTTTTGCATTTACACTCAAACTTTGACTTCGGGGTGATGTCATAGATGGTGCAGCTGATGGTTCGTCTTTACTGCCAAAAGAGTTCTTGATTTTTGGATAGAAAATCATACCAAGTATTAATAGGGCAATACCTACAAATACTAATATTTTTATTGGTCTTCGCATTGTATAATTTATGTGATTTAGATTTTAGGTTTAAAAGTACAGTTTTTATATGAAATACATGCCCTCTAAAACAACTTTTAGCTATTTTTGAGTATTAACGCTCAAAACAAAGCGGTAATATAAATGTTTAATAAAAAACCATCAACATATTTTAAGATTAATGACTCAATTAATATAGAGCTGCGAGGAGGATGAAACCTTCAAAAAAAAATCTTATTACTGTAATTAGATTTCAAAACATAACTTTAATTGTATTTTTCCTATTTATGAATATTACATATATTAACAGCGCCCAAGATTGGGCAGAACTGAATAGATTTAAAGAAGAGAATGCCCAGGTTGTACTGCCCAACGATAATGAAGAGCGGGTTGTTTTTATGGGCGACTCCATTACTGAAGGGTGGAAGGGTCATTTTCCTGAGTACTTCAACAACCCAAATTATATCAACAGGGGGATTAGTGGACAGACAACTCCGCAGATGTTGTTGCGGTTTCGCCAGGATGTAATCAAACTATATCCTAAAGTGGTGGTTATATTGGCAGGCACCAATGATATTGCAGGCAATACAGGACCGTCGACATTGGAAATGGTTGAAGATAATTTGTACACAATGGCAGAGTTGGCAAAAGCTCATAATATAGAGGTGGTGCTTTGCGCTGTGCTGCCTGTTGCGGACTATCATTGGCAACCGGGACTTGAGCCTGCAAACAAAATAATAGAGCTAAACCGAAGGATAAAGGAGTTTGCTGATGTGCATGGTATTGTATATGCCGACTATTTTGCACCAATGGCGGATGAGCAAAATGGCTTGAAAGCAGAATATACTTATGACGGCGTACACCCTAATCGTGCAGGTTATAAAGCTATGGCGCCTATTGCTGAAGAGGCAATAAAGAGCGCATTGAAACGTTGGGAGAGTAATAATAAATAAAAATTATCAATTTGCAAGTGTACAAACTGTATGCTTTATTATCTGTATCTTGCAATTGGAAACAAAACAACAATGAAGAAAAAAGCTATTATACTTGGTGCAACTGGTCTGACTGGTTCGCATCTATTGGAGTTACTTTTAGATGACCCAAATTATGAGTTGGTAAAGGTTTTTACGCGCAGAAAACTGCCCAATATACATCCAAAATTGGAAGAGCATGTGATTGACCTTTTGGAACTGTCGAACTATGCCGACAAATTCAGTGCCGATGTGGTGTTTTGCTGCATTGGTACCACTAAAGCAAAAACTCCTAACAAAGAGCTATATCGTGCTGTAGACTACGGTATACCGGTGGAGGCAGCAAAGCTTTGTAAGCAAAACGGTATCAACTCTTTTATAGTTATATCGGCTTTAGGGGCAAATGCAAAGAGCAAGGTGTTTTATAATCGCCTTAAAGGTGAGATGGAGCGTGATGTGCTTGCACAACAGATAAAGCATACCCAACTATTGCAACCTTCGCTTATTGTGGGCAACAGGGATGAGAAAAGAATGGGCGAGGATTTGTCGAAAAAGATTATGAAGGTGATTGATTTTTTGATTCCTGCTCGTTACAAAATGATAGAGGGGAAAACTATAGCAAAGGCAATGGTGCAAATGGCAAATGAGCCAGCAAAGGAGACTAGGGTGCCTTCAGAAAAAATTAAAGAGATTGCAAAGAAATATAAATAGAAATATGGGCGTAAATAAAAGGGCTGCTTTTTTGTATTGGCTGCTTGCTGTAACTGTTTTTGGTGTTGCTGTAATGGGGTGCAAGAGTGAAGAGGTGATTGAAAAGAAGCTGCCAACATCAATTACTGTCTACGAAAACAGATTTGTGGACAATTATGGTAGGCATGTTATCTTAAATGGCATTAATGTTATCAGCAAATCGAAAGAACGGGGCTATTTGGTGGATGCAGATTCGACATTGTATACCAAGCTGAGGAGTTGGGGATTCAATACTATTCGCTTTGGTATTATTTGGGATGGGATAGAGCCCCAGCCGGGTGTTTATAACGAAGAGTATTTGCAAGGTATAGACCAACATATACAGTGGGCTGCCGATAATGATATATTTGTGGTGCTAGATATGCACCAAGATTTGTATAGTGTGCTCTACTCGAATGGTGCACCGCAATGGGCAACGCTGCACGAGGGGAAACCACACAAAATGGGTGCTATATGGAGCGACGCTTATATGCAGAGCCAGGCTGTGCAAACTTCGTTTGACAACTTTTGGGCAAATAGGCTTGCCCCCGATGGCATTGGGCTGCAAGATCACTATGCGCAGATGTGGCAACATATAGCCAAACGATATGCCAACAATCCGGCGGTAATTGGTTACGATTTGATGAATGAGCCATTTGCGGGCTCTTCGGCTCAACAGTATATGCCCACAATGCTGGCTGAATACGGAAAGATGATATATGAAACTACAG
>DUVZ01000110.1 GCA_012840785.1 Bacteroidales bacterium | reverse complement strand
TTTTACTAATTTTTGTCTTCCATTTGTGATAATACTCTTCAAAACATTGTATTTTTGCAGGATAATCAAATATTGAATTCATTTATTTCGTATTTCAACCATGTGTTTAAGCAGAAAAATTATCTATAGAATATTAACTTTATTGAGCAGCTTAATACTACTTTATGCTTGCGCCAATATTGCAACCCCTACAGGAGGCTTATATGATGTAGACCCTCCAGAAGTTGTAAATGCAAGTCCTGCCTTCAATACTTTGAATAATTCTAAAAAGAAGATAGAAATTCTCTTCAATGAAAATGTGAAAATAGAGAAACCTATGGATAAAGTAATTATTGCTCCTCCTCAAAAAAAGTTTCCTGTTATCAAAGCACAAGGACGAAAAGTTATAGTTGAACTAGAGGACGAATTACTACCCAACACTACCTACACAATAGACTTTACAGATGCCATAGTTGATAATAATGAAGGGAATGCTCTAGAAAATTTTTCATACTCATTCTCTACTGGCGACCATATAGACACATTAGCAGTTTCTGGAACAGTGCTAAAAGCTGAAAACCTAGAGCCTGCACAAGGCATATATGTGGGGGTTCACTCCAATCTCAACGACACAGCATTTACAAAACTTCCATTCGAAAGAATATCTAGAACAGACTCTCGTGGCAAGTTTACCATCAAGGGTATTGCAGAAGGAGAGTATAAGGTTTATGCATTAAACGATTTAAATAGAAGCTATAGCTATGATAACCCACAAGAGGAGATAGCTTTTCTAGATTCAACTTTTATACCATCGTCAGAATTTGCTATGCGCAATGACACTGTTTTTATAGACAGCCTCACCATTGACACAATACATAAAGTGAAATATACACGGTTCATACCTGACGATATTTTGTTAAGATCATTTGAATCTGGGTTTGAAAGACAATATTTACAAAAGCATGAAAGAACTATTCCTCACAAACTAGATCTATTTTTTGCTGCCCCAACCAAAGCGGCACAATTCACTTTACTAGAAGTCAATCCTACATCTGACAAGTGGTATGTGAAAGAGAGCAATATTACCAACGATAGTGTTTCTATTTGGATAACCGACTCTCTTATTTATAAAGCAGATACAATAAAGCTAGAGATAGATTACTATCGCACTGATACATTGAATAATCATGTGCTTAACACAGATACTTTGAACTTCTCTATGAGAGGAAGAAGAGCAAAAGAGAGCAAACCTCCTACAGCAAAAGAAGGAGAAGAGGAGAAAGTTGTAATACAACATTTAAATATTAAAGACAACGTTAAGCCCTCACACGAGATATACAGCTCTATATCAATAGAGTTTGAGGAACCCTTGGCAAACTTCGACTCTACTAAAATACAACTTCAACATGAGGTTGATTCAGTTTTCGAAGCAGTTCACTACACATTGCTAACTGACTCTTTAAATGTAAGAAAGTATGGAATAACACACAAATGGCTACCTGGCGAAAAGTATAAACTACTTATAGACTCAGCAGCATTTGTAAGTGAATATGGTCTACACAACAATACACTGGAAAAAACATTTACAGTAAAGGAACTAGAACAGTATGGCAATTTAATGTTTGTAATAAGCGGATTGCCACAAGGCAAGACAGCTTATGTAGAGCTTCTAGATGCACAAGATAAACCTTTTAGGAAAGTGCGTGTCAAAGACAACGAAGCTCTCTTTATGGATTTAAATCCAGGCAAACTATATGCACGGCTTTTTATAGATGAAAATGAAGACGGCGAATGGACATCTGGTAACTATGAATTGAAACGAATGCCAGAAACTGTATATTATAATCATAAGTGGTACGAGATTAGAGCTTTCACCAATCACGAAGAGTCGTGGAATTTGAATGAACGTCCGTTTGACAAGCAAAAACCACTTGACATAACTAAAAACAAGCCCGAAGAGAAGAAGCAAAAACGTGATAGAAACGAAGAGGAGAGACAAAATAGAAGATCTCAGCGCTCATCAGGTCCAGCAATGAACCTTGGTGGAGCAGGCGGAAGACAGCAGATTAAAACAATGTAACTAGTGTCTCTAGCTCATACAAAGCTATACTCTTCGCTGCAAATTAGAATAAAAAAAGAAAGAAAAATATAATGAGAAAAGAATATTTAATTACAATTACAACCTTATTGGTTTCACTATTAAGTCTCTCTTTGAGTGCACAAAAGCCATTAAAGAACAATGCTTTTGTTGCAGGAGAAGAGCTTACTTACGACTTATATTACAAGTATGGCATTCTAAATATAAAAGGTGGTAAAGCAACTATAAACACAGAAGCTACACACTACAATGGTAAAGATGCCTACAAAATGACGCTTCATGCCACAACTAGAGGATTGGTAGGAAACCTTTACACTGTGGATGACACCCTTACTAGTTACATGGATAAGAATCTAGTTCCTCAACTATTTGTAAAAGGGGCAGACGAAGTAGGCGATTACACTAAAGAGCGACATATATATTCTTACAAAAACGGTGAAACTTCGATAAGAACTATACGTTATAAAAACAATGAGTTTAGATTTGATGAAAACATTGTTACAGATCGTTGCACCTACGATATGGTTTCTGTATTAGCTTTTGCTCGCACTTTAGACTACTCTAAAATGCAAAAAGGAGATAACACACAAGTGCAGTTCATTACAGGTAAGCGACTTGTAAACATGTACATAAGATATAAAGGGATCTCATCACTGAAGGTGAATAACGGAAAGACATACGAAGCAGTTGAGCTATCACTCATGATACTAGACGACGCTTTTGTTGACCAGGAAGAGGCTATGAGGGTTTGGATTACGAACGACGAAAACAAACTTCCGCTCCAAATATACTCTAAATTAAAAATTGGAGAGATGCGCTCTGTCTTAAAAGATTTCTCTGGCAATAAACATCCACTAAATTAAAAACAATTAGTTTATGAATAAACAAACATTACTTTTTATAATAATATCAATTATGATGGCTATATCCACCAACTCTTCAGCTCAACAAAGCAAAATGAGCAACATTGAAGACCCCATTGCTCTTTTCTTAGAGTTCCAATTTGAAGCTGAAGATATGAATTTTGCAATAGAGCTACTTACAGAGATGCAAAATCAAACTATTGAGAATGAAGAGGGTTGTATAGCCTACGACATTTTGCTAAACGATGAAGAGCCCAATACAATCTATTTGTATGAATGCTACGAAAACAAGGCAGCCCTTGATGTTCATAACAATGCCGCCTATTACAAAAACATTGTCGATAAGCAGCTATCTCCACTTATTAAAGATAGAAGGGTGTTAAAGCTAAAGCCAATAAATGATTTAGGGATAATGATGTAAGAGTCTTGCAAAACTGCATCTCATGTAAACAAGAATCTATAACAGCCCAATCTCTTTAAAGCACTGCTTATATATTTCGGCTTTCTTGGTCAAAGCCATTGGATAGGCACGTGACGATGAGGGCATACGATATAGCTTAAACTCGCGTTCATCATAGCTAAACGATACACATCCTCCTGATGGAGGATGTTTTATTTTGCCTGGAAACTGCAGGCGAAATGTCTCTGCAGCCTTGTCACCAGCGGCTACAAAGGTATTACAGCAAGGAATGTGAGATAACAACTCTAATATTTTTAAAGGCTGCACTATTTGCAAATACTTATCAGAAGCATTGCCCTTTAAGCGTATTATCTCTAACCCCATATCTCCAATACCAATTCCTTTTTCAGTAAGAGTAGTTTTCAAAAGCTCTACATTAAACGATTTTTTGTCGTCTGCCAGAAAGTAATCTTTGTTATCAAAGAAAACTAATCCAAATATGCGCCACATATCATTCTGAAAATTAGGATAATAAAACTCCATATTCCATTTAGAACGAGCCGGTGGGAAGCTCCCAATCATCATCACCCTTACTTTTGGCGAAATGAAAGGCTTTAATGGATGCCTTTCGCTCTTATCATTAAATACATCAGTCATATTAGCAAATATATAAATAAAATACAACTTACAACATCAAGCCTTACAAAAGAAAAAGGTAAGTCTGTACATTCAATTAAAGAAATATTTCTTTTATATAGAATCAAGTTCGATAAAAATAGATAACTTTGCACTAATCATAAATAAAAATATAAATATTTATAGCACCCTATTATGCATACTTCTTCAATACCCAATTGGAATGTACCAGAACCTGCCTTAAGAAGATTACCGTGGTATCTATCCTATATCAAATTGCTGAAGAAGAAGGGGCAAACGCATGTTTCATCAACGCAAATTGCAAAAAAAATAAATGTTTCATCCACACAAATTGCAAAAGATTTATCTTACGTTAAAATATCAGGCAAAACAAGAGTGGGATACGAAATTTCTTTACTAATAGACGTATTGGAAACTTTTTTAGGATTCACCTCACAACACAAAGCTGTAATTTTAGGCGTTGGAAGCTTGGGTGGAGCGCTATTAGGGGATTCTGGGCTTGAACAATTTGGTTTGAAAATATTTGCTGGCTTTGATGTAAGTGATGGTGTAATTGGTTGTAAGATTAATGATATACCAGTATACCACATTGATGATTTTGCTAAATACAACAATAAAATAGATGCTGATATTGCTATACTAACAGTACCACCAGATAATGCACAAGAAGTTGCTGATTTTGCCATCAAAAATGGCGTTCGTGCAATATGGAATTTCACTCCTTTCAGAATTAGAGTCCCCGAGCATATTGTATTGCAAAACACATCGTTGTATGCGCATCTAGCAGTAATGTTCAACCGTTTATCGGTAAATGCGAGCAATAGCAAAAAATAAATCATCCTTCTCTAAAACTTATTCAACTATGAAAATATTAGCAGTAGGGCTCAATTATGAGTCACACAATGCGGAAATGAATAGAACTTCCCCTATAAAAGAGCCTGTTGTTTTCATGAAACCCGAATCGGCACAGCTAAAAGATGGCAAGCCATTCTTTATACCAGAGTTTTCAAACGAAATTCATTACGAAACAGAGTTGGTTGTAAAAATAAACCGTTTGGGCAAATACATCGAGGAGAGGTTTGCCCATCGCTATTACAATGAATTAACTGTGGGAATAGACTTCACAGCACGCGACCTACAACGAAGCCTTAAAGAGAGAAGCCTACCATGGGAAATAGCAAAAGGTTTTGATGGATCGGCTGCATTAGGCAGTTTTGTGTCAAAACAAGCGTTCGAAAATATTCAAGATATCAACTTTCACCTCGATATCAATGCTAAAACTGTACAGAAAGGTAATACACGCGATATGATTTTCTCTGTTGATAATATAATAGCTTATGTAAGCCAGTTTTTCACACTAAAGATAGGCGATTTAATTTTTACTGGAACGCCTGCCGGTGTAGGTCCTGTAAAGATAAACGACCATTTGGAAGGATATATAGAGAACAAGAAACTTTTAGATTTAAATATAAAATAAACACCAAGTTGTTGTTAAGTTGATAAAAAACGAACAAAACTGCCATTCACATAGTTTATAGTAAAATCAAGCATCAAGCACATGAATATTAGAGTAGGATTTGGATACGATATGCACCGCTTCGAAAGCGATAGAGAGCTGTGGATTGGAGGCATTAAGATAGAACATACAGAAGGATTGGTAGGGCACTCTGATGCAGATGTGCTTATACACGCTATATGCGATGCACTATTGGGAGCAGCAAACCTTAGAGATATTGGACATAACTTCCCTGATAATGATGAGGCATACCACAATATTGACAGCAAAATACTGCTAAAGCACACCAAAGAACTACTCCAAGGCAGAGGATACTCAATTGGCAATATCGATGCTACAATTTGTGCGGAGCAACCAAAATTAAATCCACACATACCACAAATGCAAAAAACAATGAGCGATATTTTAAATATCCACCTCGATAGCATTTCAGTAAAAGCCACAACATCCGAAAAGATGGGATTTGTAGGTAGAGAAGAAGGAATTACAGCTTATGCTGTAGCGTTGATACAGAAAGTTTAAAAGAAAATTGGTCTGTGAAAAGCATCAGCAATATATTCCGTTTTATTAATCGTAAACGTCATGCAGCTGGGTATGGCGTACATTCACAATTTGCTTTCGAATTAATAATGGATACTATACACACACCTTATAGCTACTACATTTACGAAGACAATAAAAAAGAATTGGAGCAGGCTGGGCTAGATAAACATGTTGATAAAAAATATGCAGAGCTGCTATTTAGATTAATCAACAGATTCAACTCAAAAGAGATACTAGAAATTGGCTCAGGAGTTGGAGCAAACACCCTTTATCTAAGCGCTTTATCTAAAAAAACTAAAGTAACATGTGTGGAACAAGATGAAGAGAAAAGAAAGATTGCACACTCTTTACTTGCAAACAAACCAGAAAACACTATCTTAACTAATGTATTACCTACAGATGAAAACTGTTTTGATGCTATTGTTTGGGACTTGAAGCAACATCCACACAAAAAAAATGAAGTAGTAGACACTATTGGCAAAACAATCAAGAGTGATGGTTTTGTAATAGTAAACCATATAAACAGAGACAAAAAAAGCAAGACTGTGTGGCAAAATACCCTTCAGCTGGATAAGCTTACAATGAGTTTTGATTTGGGAACAATAGGTATAGGTTTTTTTAAACCATCGCTTCCTAAATTAAACTATGACATATATTTTTAATCAGAGTAATACAAATAAGGAAATACTTACAGATAATGAAAAAAAGTACCATTTACACAAAAACAGGAGATAAAGGCAAAACATCGCTAGTAGGCGGAAAGCGAGTAGAAAAAACCCACATAAGATTAGATGCTTACGGCACAGTTGATGAGTTGAACAGCTTTATTGGTCTACTAGTATGTGAGGTGACGGATGTCGAGTTGAAAGACTTTTTACTATTTATTCAAAACAAACTATTTGTAGTGGGTTCATATTTAGCAACAGAAACCGATGCACTTAATTCAAAAGCATCGTTGATAATCGAAGACAGCGACATTGAAGCAATAGAGAATATGATGGATAAATTAGACTCGCAGCTACCAAAATTAACCAAGTTTATTTTACCTGGAGGCAGTGAGTCTGCAGCACGTGCACATATTTGCCGTACAGTTTGTAGAAGAGCCGAAAGAAAAACCTATAATGTGGCTAATGAGTTTGATATAGAAAACAACATCTTAGTTTTCTTGAACAGACTTTCCGACTTTTTCTTCTTAACTGCTCGTTTTGAATGCCAAAACAGCGGAAAAGAGATGTATTGGGAACATTAATAGTGCATTATTGAATTTTATTATTACATTTGCGAAAAGAAAGAAATTAACATAATACTGAAAAGAAAGGATAATATAATATGTATTGGACACTTGAATTAGCTTCAAAATTAGAAGATGCCCCATGGCCAGCAACTAAAGACGAACTTATTGACTTTGCTCAACGCTCAGGAGCTCCTCTTGAAGTAGTAGAAAACCTGCAAGAGATTGAGGATGAAGGGGAAATATTTGAATCAATTGAAGATATATGGCCCGATTATCCAACGAAAGAAGATTTCTTCTTTAATGAGGATGAATATTAGGATATATCGTTTAGTGTAACCTACTTATACAAGATTGATTTAAACCATACTCCCAGCAATATGATTGCAAAATTTGAATATGAGCATTAATTATGCAACCCACTGATATAAAGTATCAGCGGGTTTTTTTATACGTATTTCAGTTCATTCATTGCTACTATCTAAACAAAAAACAGGCAGTCAGGAATGAATAATTATTATATATAAATGCTAAAAACACAACAAACTTGAACAGACAGCCTGCTCAACTTGTTGATAAACATGAATTATTGAGCAATAAATAATAAAAAGGGTGCATACATGTAACAAGTGTCTATAGAAGACACATTACCTAAAAATATTTATTATTTTACATATAAAAAATGTATCTTTGAAAACAATATAAAAACTAATGATAGCTCTTTGGCAAAGTTCAAAGAGACTTTCCATTGGATAATAATAACCTAAAACACAAAAGAATAGATGTTTGATTTGATGATTATTGGCGGTGGTCCGGCCGGTTACGTTGCAGCTGAACGCGCAGGTAACAAAGGATTGAAAGTTGTTTTATTTGAAAAGAAAACAATTGGAGGTGTATGCCTCAATGAGGGATGTATTCCTACAAAAGCTCTACTTTATAGCGCCAAATTGTATGAGGATGCATTAGAAGGCGATAAGTTTGGCATAACTGCTGAGAATATAAACTTTGATTACCGCAAAATGGTTGGTCGCAAAAACAAAATTGTTCGCAAACTGGTTGCTGGTGTGAAAATGAAGATGAAATCAAACAAAGTAGAAGTTATTGAGGGTGAAGCTGTTCTTGAAAGTCGCACAGACGAGGGAGTAGTAGTTTCATGCAATGGCGAAAAATATACAGGCAAGAATGTTATGATATCTACTGGGTCGGAAGCATCTGTTCCACCCATACCGGGATTGAAAGAAGCAGGAGATGTAATTTTAACCAACCGCGAAATCTTGGAAATGAAAGATCGCCCCGAATCATTAGTTGTGATTGGTGGAGGTGTTATCGGTATGGAGTTTGCTTGCTTCTATCAAGGATTGGGCACAAAGGTAACAGTAATAGAGATGCTTCCAGAGATACTTGGAGGTGTGGACGGAGAGATAGCTGCTATGACACGAAGCCACTTTGCAAGAAAAGGAATTGATTTCCACATCGAAGCTAAAGTAACAAAAGTAGATGGCAACAAAGTAACCTTTGAGAAAGATGGAAAGACAGAAACAGTTGAAGGCGAAAAAATACTACTAAGTGTAGGACGCCGTCCAGTGACAAAAGGTGTGGGATTGGAAAATCTAAATATAGAGCTAGATAGAGGTGGCATAAAAGTAGATGATAAAATGCGCACCAATGTCCCCAATGTGTTTGCTGCAGGCGATGTTACAGGATTTTCGCTATTGGCACACACTGCTAGCCGCGAAGGCGAAGTGGTGGTAAACAACCTAACAGGCGATGACGACACTATGAGCTACAAAGCCATACCTGGAGTAGTATATATTAGCCCAGAAATAGCAGGTGTGGGTGAAACAGAAGAGACAGCCAAAGAGAAAGGGCTTGCCTATAAAGTGGCCAAACTACCAATGACTTATGCAGGACGATTTGCAATAGAAAACGAACGTTTTAGTGGATTGTGCAAAGTGTTGATTGGCGAAAAATATGGCGAGGTGTTGGGTGTGCACATGCTGGGCAATCCAAGTAGTGAAATGATTTATGGTGCATGCATGGCTATAGAACAAGAGATGACGCTAGAGGAGATGAAAAAAGTAGTATTCCCACATCCAACAGTGAGTGAGATATTTAAAGAGGTAATATTTAGCGAGTTCAAGTAATCTTCTAAATTAAAAAAGCAGATACTATACAAAGCGCATCTCTTTCGAAGAAGGAGTGCGCTTTTTTTGAAAAAATAGTGCGTACACTATAAAAATATTTGATGAAACAATAATATTGTTATACCTTCATCAATAGAAAAAAGAGTAATAATAAAAAGCTGTGACCAACGATATGAAACGTAAGATTGTTGAGATAATAACTAAGGCTAACTTCAATAGAGATTTTGTTGAATATATAATCAAGGAGTTTCCCCATCATTTCATACCTCTTATTGAACAACCTTATCGATATGACTTTCCTGACAACCCCTTAGTAGATTTATCGGTAAAAGACAGACTTTTCACACTTTTGTATGAGCTAATTCCTCTGAAAGAGGTTTACAAAAATAAAGGTATACCCAACTCTGTTTTCTACAAGAGTATAGAAGATCTTGATTTTCGAATTAATCGCTACTTTGGTTTGCACAATGAGTATGGGTTGAGTGAGCGTGATGCGCTATGGCTGCGCTTTATATACAAATTCGAAATATTTGATTTGGGTTCATTGAGGTTTCAGAAGTTTCACTTCTCTTATACAGAGATTGAAAGAGACGACTACGATTATATGCCCTTGTCAGACGAAATGAAGATGCGTTTTCCAGAAGGTGAGCCAATAATCAATATGCATATCACCACAGATGCCGATTTAAGACCCGAAAAAGTTGAAGAGTCTTTTCAACTGGCTCATAAATTCTTCACCACCCATTTTCCAAATCACAAGTACACCGTTTTCACATGTCGCACATGGATGCTGTATAGACCAACACAAGCTATACTGCCTCCTGATAGCAATATAACAGCGTTTGCCAACCGTTTCGAAATAATTGCAACCAATCAGAATACTAAGCAAGCCCTAGATCGAATTTATGAAACTAGCGATTTGGAAGAGATTAAGAAAATGAAGAAGACTTCTAGTTTGGCAGAAGTGGCTTATAAGAATTTAGATAAATTAGGGGTGGCAGCAGGTGTAATACAACGAATTAAGACAGTATAATGGTCGTAATCTTTTCTTTGTATAAAATAGCCATACAATACTGTGAGCCAACAAGATAAACAACCATCGCAAACAAAAAGCCCTATGAAAGAGACAAAAGAAAACGTTATCTTACATCATCTCAATAGCCAAAGAGCTTTCTTTGCTAGCAACGAAACAAAGGATGTAGCTTTCAGGCTGAAACAATTGAGCAAGCTAAAACATGTTGTAATTGAATATCAAGAGCAGATACAGCATGCACTGTGGGACGATTTGCACAAGTCTCCAGAAGAGGCTTATATAACTGAAATAAGCATTGTGTTGAGTGAAATAGACAATCATATAAAACACCTAAAGAGATGGGCTAAACCCAAACGTGTATCTACCCCACTCTATCTGCGCCCCTCATCAAGCAAAATAATATACGAGCCATTGGGTGTTGCTCTTATAGTAGCGCCATGGAACTATCCCTTTCAGCTACTCTTCAATCCACTTGTTGGAGCAATATCGGCAGGATGTTGCACAATATTAAAGCCCTCTCCAGATACGCCCACTGTTGCAACCTTGATGGAAGAGATGATAGCTAAAACATTCTCTACCAATTACATTGCATTAGTTCAAGGAGGAAGAGAAACAAACAGCCATCTATTTAAACAACATTTCGATCTGATGTTCTTTACTGGTAGTCCAAAAGTTGGGAAAGTGGTGATGAAAGCTGCTGCCGAGCACCTAACGCCAGTTATTTTAGAATTGGGTGGCAAAAGTCCCTGTATAGTCGACAAAGATGCCAATATTGATAAAGCTGCTAAGCGCATTGTTTTTGGCAAACTAATTAATGCAGGACAAACATGCATTGCACCCGATTATCTGTTTGCACATCACTTTATCAAAGATAAACTGCTAGATAAAATAACATTTTACATAAAACAGATGTATGGAGATGATATAAAGAAGAATCGCTTCTATCCACGCATAGTAAATGATGATGCTATGAATCGACTAGCAGGTTTGATGAATGAGGGCACAATACATTTGGGAGGCGAAGTCGATTTCAAAAAGCGATACATAGCACCAACTATTATAGACGATGTAAAACCAGAATATGAAATCATGAAAGAGGAGATATTTGGACCCATATTGCCTGTTATGACTTTTGATACTATTGCCCAGCCAATAGCGTATATCAACAATAACGAAAAACCTTTGGCTTTCTACTACTTTGGTAATAACAAGAGAGCTAAAGAAATATTGAACAGCACAACATCAGGTGGAGCTTGTATCAACGACACTATTATGCACGTTGCCAATCATCATCTTCCCTTTGGAGGGGTTGGTAATAGTGGTTTAGGCAATTATCATGGGCATAATAGTTTCTTGGCATTTAGCAACAAAAGAGCGGTTGTAAAAACACCTACTTGGATAGATATTCCATTCAAGTATCCCCCGTTTAAATATTTCAAATGGATAAAGAAGATATTATAGCAAAATTGTGAATTAAAATAGCTGTTGATTGCTTTTATAGTATCTTTACATGTACAGATAAAACTATGACTAACAACCCCATTCTATTCCTTATACACTATATCTTCAAACCCATCTGCTATGAACCAAAACATCATATTCTATTATAACAGACTCTCCGAGAAACTTTGGTTCAAACCATTGATATTCTGTATACTTTCCATTATAGGGGCTCTTGTAGCTGAGTTGGCAGATGGAACGTTTTTAACAGACATTGCACCAGACATCAAAGACGAATCTCTCGACGATTTATTAAACACCCTTTCGTCAACCATGTTGGTTATAGCCATTTTTGCAGTAGGCTCTATGATATCGGCTTTTGCTGCAGCAAGCTCTACAGCTACACCTCGATCCTTCAAGCTAGTTGTAGCAGACGATGTGTCACAAAATGCACTTTCTATCTACATTGGCGCTTTTATATTTAGCATTGTAGCTTCGGTTGCTTTCAAAAATGGATATTATGGCAAGGCGGGTCACTTTGTTTTGTTTCTACTCACTCTGGCAGTTTTCTTTATAGTTATTTTCACATTTATCAGATGGGTAGAGCGTATATCAAAACTTGGACGTCTTGGAAACACTATTCAAAAAATTGAAGATGTAACAACAAAAACTTTTTAGAGAAGAATAAAAGTGCCTCTTATGGGTGGTTCTCCTATAATTGAAAGAGAAAACAGAGGCACTCCAATCTACAGCTCCGAATTTGGTTACATACAGCATCTAAACATGGAAAGGCTGCAAGAGGTAGCTACTCAATTAAAAGGAATAATAAGGCTCAACTGTAGACCAGGAACATTTGTGTCGCCCAATAGGGTAATAGCATATATTGTATCTGCACAAGATGAGATACCTATCGATGATAAAGAAAAACTAACAGAAGCATTCATAATCGATAAATCACGCTCATTCTACGCCGACCCTCGTTTTGGTCTTATTGCACTCAACGAAATTGCTAGCCGTGCATTGTCGCCAGCAATAAACGACCCTGGCACAGCAATCTCAATAATCAACAGTTATGTTAGGTTGTTTCACCTTTGGTTCAAAAAACCAGATCAAGGCGCTTCACCCAACGTAAAATACAATCGCATAGAGGTTCCAGAGATTGAAGCCTCAGATATTTTTGATGATGCTTTTCGTCCTATAGCAAGAGATGGTGCAAACAATATTGAGGTGATGATACGCATACAAAAAGCATTGACATCTATCTATACTATAGTCCCCTCAGACGTGAAAGAGGTGGTAGTCAACACCTCGCAAGAAGCCTACGAAAGAGCTGAAATTGCACTTCAATACGCAAAAGATTTAGAACTCTTGAAGCAAGAGAGTTTGCACTTTAATGTTGGAACATAGCCAATCAGCTCGCATTATTCTTTCCTCGCCTTATTTATAAAACAATAGCAGAAAACAAGACCCTCTTACTACCTTATAGTAGCAAGAGGGTGCTTTATTGCTAAATCCTATAGAATATTTCAACAATTTCCAATTAAAAACTCTTTTTCAGTATCTCTTCGAGGTGGATTGCCTATAAATTGTTGAAAAAGACTTTCCCCGTGGGGAATTGAAGTTTCAACTGTTGAAAATTGGATTCCCCGTGGGGAAAATGTTTTAAAAAAGATATTTCAGATTTTCTTTACAGTAAATCTGAAATATATAAGACAAAAGGATGGAAAGCCATCATAAAACGAAAAATTATCTGATAACTGATAAAAACTCCATCAACAACTGCAATTTTATGAGACAAGCAGACAATAAACCAACGTAGATTCAAGTTTCATGAGATAAACGTGGCATTTTATCCAGTAGATTCAAGTTTTATCTGTTGTTCTTCAAATTCCCCGTGGGGAATGCAGTTTTAAACTCTTTTCTCCATTTTCCCTGG
>DUVZ01000109.1 GCA_012840785.1 Bacteroidales bacterium | reverse complement strand
AGAAATGCGTGGATGTGAATAGTGAGAGAGCTGTTTTATTTGATGTTCACATTATGTTTACGACTTCATAAGTTTCAATTTGCAAATAAAAGACACTTGTTTTTTATAATTTACTCAGATATGTGGCATTAAAAAGTTGGAAATTAAATCTACCGTGGTAGATTGGGCGTTTGTCTCTTGAAAATTGAATCTACCGTGGTAGATTGAAAATTTATGCCTTGAAAATCGAATCTACTGCCGTAGAAATGCTTTGAAATTCTAAAATGCTTTTTTAAAATTGAATATGGGAAGAAAATGTTGGTGAAGAAATAAAAAACAGTCTACGATTGAAAAATTAGCTGCTAAAAATAGAATCCTATATTGACAATTGGAATTTTAAGGTAGAAACGGGTCAAATTTGAGGAACAAAATAAAAACAATGTTTTTCTAAGTACATCTACCATGGTAGATGCAAGTTTCAACTCTTTTATTCATTTCGGAGGGGTAGGAAATGTATTGTGGAAGTTTAATTATTATTAGTGTTCGAAAAAAAAGTTTTACCGGTCACTAATAATTATTTTCAACAAAATGAACCGTTTAATCTACAACTGGATATTCTTGTAAAAATAAAAAGAGGGTGCTCAAGAAATTAATCTAAGCACCCTCTAGGTTATTATATATACTTCAGGTTTACCTCTCTATTCGACTTATCGTGTCGAAGGGTTAGAGAACGATGTATATATTTTGAAACTATTTTTAGGAACCTCAATATTTGCTTTTGT
Source organism: Bacteroidales bacterium (assembly GCA_012840785.1). Lineage (GTDB taxonomy): Bacteria > Bacteroidota > Bacteroidia > Bacteroidales > Dysgonomonadaceae > UBA2632. Next base: position 871 of record DUVZ01000109.1, on the reverse strand, counting down.
AGCACTTATTGTGGTATCCGTTCTGTTCATATAGTTGTACCATTGCCCTGCTCTTGGGAAGGTAGTATCCAATGTTTTATCTTCGTTGGTGAAATTACCTACTACTACCACGTGCTTGTTGTTTGGGCTTGTAAGTGTTATGAAACGACCATTGTCCCAATTAGTAGTAGACACTTGCCATCTAAGTGTAGCCGATGGTGTAAACAACTCTGGATGATTGTTGCGCAGTGCTATAAGCTCTGTATAAGTGTTGTGCAACTGTTTTCTTTCAGGAACGTTTAAATACTCCCACTTAACAGGCTTCTTTCCTGTTCTACCATTGTAGTCGATGGATACATCATAGCCCATTTCTCCAAATTGCCATATCATTTTTGGTCCTGGCACAGTGAAGAAAAATGCAGCATTTGTGGCTAGTTGCGACATTTGCGCATTTAAGTCAGATTCTAATGGTCCTTTTCCCCATTGTGTCTGTTTGTATGCAGCACGCTCTTCGTCGTGACTCTCCATATAGCTTACCAAACTATTTGCAGGACGAGCTGATGTGTGGTAATACAATCCTTTAAAATCGGATTCTGCTGAGAATCCCATTGCCGACTGGCAGTAGGCATTGTTCATATTACGCCACATCATCATGCCTTCATTGCTCAATTCCGTCTCTTCGCGATCATCGCAAAAGTGCTCCAAAATTACATAAGTTTTGGGTTTTACAGCTTTGATACTGTTGTTATAATCTTTCAATATAGCTATACGAGAGGCGTCGTAGTTACTAGCTGTACCTTCATTAGAAGATCTCTGAGTAAATCCTTTTGTTAAGTCGAAACGGAAACCATCGATATTGTACTCTTCTATTAAGAATGTAAGGTTTCTTTTT
>DUVZ01000009.1 GCA_012840785.1 Bacteroidales bacterium | reverse complement strand
TCATCGCTACTGTCTGCTTTTATTGCAGGAATGTCTATGGTAACTTCTTTAGTCTCTTGTGGGTCAAGCTGTACATTTACTTTACCACTTTTTATTTTTACACCATTGCGTGTAACGTTATATTGAATATCGTATCCTTCTGATGTAGTAAAAAAGAATCGATTGGTAATATTAAATTTACCTGCTGCTGCATCTACTTCTTCTACTGCAAAATCTTGGTGAACATATTTCACTTCGTTCATTGCAGGGTGGGGATTTCTATCAGGATTTACAACTCCATTAATAAGGAAGTTTCCATCGCTAGGCATGTTTTTACCATAATCGCCACCATAAGTCCAATACATCTGTCCGTTTTCGTCAATCTCTTCTATGCCTTGGTCTACCCAGTCCCAAATATAGGCACCTTGAAGGTTTGCATATTTATATATCTCCTCCCATTGAAGGGCAAGTTTACCATTCGAATTACCCATTGCATGAGAATATTCTGAAGGAACTATAGGCCTGTCAGAACCTTTTTTACCAATCTCGGCCAACCATGGCGCACTTGGATATTGAGGAACATACATATCTGTATTCCACTCCCATAGAGCGCGTTCGTAGTTAACTGGTCTGTTCATCCACTCCTTGTCTTGTTGTTTTACCCAAAGGTAGGCTTGGTAGAAGTTATATCCATTACCGGCTTCGTTACCCAACGACCAAATTGTGAGTGAAGGGTGGTTTTTGTTTCTCTCATACATGTTCTTAATGCGATCCATGTGTGGATTAATCCAATCTGGATTGTTACCCAATGTACCACCTTTGCTTAAATTGTAATACATACCGTGCGACTCTATGTTCGCCTCGTCGTATACATATAGTCCATATATGTCGCATAGTTCGTAAAAACGTCTGCTTTGAGTGTAGTGAGCCAAGCGTACAGTGTTGATATTGTGAAGCTTCATCAATTCGAAGTCTCTTATCATCAACTCTTCTGTCATATAGTGGCCAGTTTTAGGATTGTGCTCATGCACATTCACACCTTTAAGTATTATTGGTTGTCCGTTTACTAAAAACAGGTTGTCAACACGTCCAGTTTTATCTGTAACAGGCTTTATCTCAATTGAGCGGAAACCTACCGTAAATGGAACAACTTCGGTAACTGCACCATTCTCCTTCACAGTCATAACTAGGCTGTACAAGTTTGGTGATTCTGAAGTCCATTTCAAAGGGTTGGTAATTGTTTTACTGAATAAAGCATCTTTCTCTTCACCAGCTTCCAAAGCAACTAATTGCTTATCTGTTGCAATTACTTTCTTAGCATTGTCCAATAGTTCGTACGATACTTCAACTTCGCTTTTTGTAGCATTGCTGTTTTTTATCATTGTTTTCAATGCAAAGTTTCCATCTGTATAGGTCTCATCTAGATCAGATTTTACTACAAAGTCGCGGAGATGTGTTTTTGGTTGCGACCATAGGTATACATCACGTTCTATACCAGATATTCTCCAAAAGTCTTGACACTCAAGGTATGAACCTGTCGACCAGCGGAATATTTTGATAACCAATGTGTTGTTGCCAGCTTCAACATAATCGTTTATCTTAAATTCTGCAGGGTTTTTAGAGTCTTCGCTATAACCAACTTCCTCGCCGTTTATATATACATATACACCTGCTTTAGCACCACCAATGTGTAAAAATACATCACGCTTTAGCATATCTGCTGTTATACTCATATCTCTGCGATATACGCCCACAGGGTTCATTTCTGGAAGGGTAGGGGGCTGAGGGTTTCTTGGTTGAAACTCATAGCCATGATTGGTATATATAGCTGTACCAAATCCTTGCACCTCCCAGTTTCCTGGAACTTTTATATCTGCCCAGTCCTTGGTTGAAACAGTAGGGTCTGTAATGCTTTCTGGAAGCTCTTTGTAGCCTTCAACAAAGAAAAATTTCCATGTGCCATTCAACGATTGATAACATTTGCTCTCTTCAAATCTCTTAGTAAGGGCATCAGCTTTATTATCAAATGTCATAAAAGATGTACGAGGATATTCTTTGTTTACCTTTACAACTTCAACATCTTGCCAATAGGGCTTTTGCTGGCTTTGTGCATTCGCTGCACTCCCTGCTAGTAAGCCAATTGCGCATAGTAGCGTAATTAATTTAGTTTTCATTTTCAAATAATTATTGTTTATATCTTTTTTATATTTGTATTTCTTATTCTTGAGCTGCTTCTAGCAATATATTGGCTAGTCTGCTTGTTCCTATTCTAAATAGGTTAGAATTGCACCACTCTTCACCCAATACTTCTTTTACAATGGTATAGTAGTTCACAGCATCTTGCACAGTAGATACACCTCCTGATATTTTGATTCCTTTTCTTATACCAGTTTTCTTATGGTATTGTTTAATAGCCGAGCACATCACATAAGCAGCTTCAAGAGTTGCTCCAGGGTACACTTTGCCTGTAGATGTTTTAAGGAAATCGGCACCCGAGTATAGTGATAGTACTGATGCGTTATTAATTTTTTCAGATGTTTCAAGTGCACCAGTTTCTAGAATTACTTTTAGTTTTGCACCATGACAAGTCTCTTTTATCTCGTCTATCTCTTCGCATAGCTCTTTTATATCATCGTTTAAGAAGAGTCCTAAATTGAGAACTATATCTATTTCCTCTGCACCATCTGATACTGCGAGGGCTGTTTCTGCAATTTTCACCTCTAAAAAAGTTTGTGATGAAGGAAACCCACCACACACCGATGCAATTCTTACATCTGCCGTGAGAGACTCTTTTACTGTTTTTACAAGGTTTGGAAACACGCATATCGCAGCAACATTGTTGATTAATGGGTTCGAACCCTCAAATTTGTTTACTTTATCAGTAAATTGCCATATATCTTCGCGTGTATCTGTTGTGTTTAGTGTAGTAAGATCAATACAGCTATATATCTTTCTTAATACCTCTACTGTGTTGTTCTTTTCAGATTTCTCTGTAATTATTTTTTTCACCTTTTCTGTAACTGCTCCATCAGAAAGGTTAAAAGTATTTTCGTTGAGTGCTTGTCTATACTTATCTACCATGTCTAAAAGTTTTATATGTTATTTTCGTTTTATTTGTGAAAGTTGTTTTAACAAATTTGTTTATTTGCTAAGTTTAGGATTGTTGTGATGTCTCTCGTTATCACGCAGATTCTTTTTCTTAATGTTCTCTATTAGAGCTTGTTCTAGGTCAACTCCTGTTTGATTTGCAAGGCATATCAGCACCCACAATACATCGGCCATTTCATCGCCTAGGTTTTGTGATAGCTCCTCGTTTTTAAACGATTGATCACCATAAGTACGAGCCATTATTCGTGCCAATTCGCCTACTTCTTCTGTCAATACAGCCATATTGGTAAGCTCGCTAAAATAGCGCACCCCATATTTTTTTATCCAACTATCAACAGTTGTTTGCGCCTCTTTTATTGTCATTTTCTTATTTATCTTTAGAGTCTATCCAAATTGTAACAGGTCCATCGTTTATAAGCGACACCTTCATGTC
>DUVZ01000108.1 GCA_012840785.1 Bacteroidales bacterium | reverse complement strand
TTGCCTCGTAAATTAACACTAACTGTATTGTATCCATCAAACTTATCAAATCCTATAGAGAAAATCTGTACATCTGCATTAAATCCAAATCTATTATTCTCTTTTATGTTTTTCAGTACTTCATAACTGGTTAGATTGGGATGCAAAAAAGTTGCCGTTCTTCCATTAACCTGATAAAAAATATCTCTTAAAGCAAGATTGCCACGAAAAGAGAAGTTGCTACTACCCATTGCAGGCACCGAGAAATAGTTGGTTTCATTGCCCATAGCAGGATTCATTGTATGACGGTATAGGTTGCTATCTGTAAAATATCCAGTTTGTGAGCTTTGTGCTGTTGCAAGAGTGGTTGATAGTATCCATGCCGAGAGTACAATAATTAGCTTTATAGTAGATTTCATATATATATATAGTCTTTAATCAGGTTTTAAAACTCGTCAATGTATTCTCCTGATACATTAAGTTTTATATCTGTAAACATAATACTCTGTTTAGGCTTTAGCGGATGAATCTCTTTAGTGCCATTTAGTATGGCTTTAAAAATAATACCGTCAACATTTTTAAGTGGACCTTTAAATTCTATCAAAATAGAGCTCTTTACAAATGGTGGAAGTATATCGAAGGTTCCTCCTTCATTATCTACATATTTCACAATAGCTTTAACAGGTTGTCCATCAATAGTTAAGTGGTTGCCATCCTTATCAATAGGGTAAGCAACAGCTCTGAAACTTAATGGAATATTTGAATTAACTTTAGCATTTAATCTTAAGTTGTCAATTGTCATTTTATCTAATCCATCATCAATCCATCCATCCAAAGTGTCTGCGTAATGAATTTCGGCTTTATCTGTAAATGATGCAGGAGCATAAATAAGGTAGTCTCCTATTACCTTTCCATAATCTTTACCAAAGATGAAGTTTTTCACTGTTTGTTGGGGTACTTCAATGTCAATAACCCTGATATCAATTTCATCTGGTCGGTCATCCCCACCAAGTATATCACCTAAGTCGGGAAACTCAGTAAACACAGAGCCAGCAACAAGCATGCTATCAGGCTCTATGGGAGATAAACAGTAGTTGTTTATTGCTTTATTAAATATAAGTTTGTCCTCAAAAACAATGTCTGTAGGAAACAAATCAATACCAGCTATAGCTTCCAATTGATAGCTATCGTATAAGGGATTGTTGATAGTTAGATAAATTTGTGGACTAGCAAGACGTATATCTGTACCTTCTTGGTTTATCAATTTGGGTAATTCTTCGATGACAAACGATGCAAAACTTATGTCATCATACTCAAAACGGACATCTCCTGAGAATTCAGAAATCTCAATATCACCGTTAGGGAAACTGATTTCAATTTGTAGTGTTGGATCTTTCAATTTTTTAAACTCCTCCAAAGTGACAGGCTTTTTTAAATTGCGACCATGCATAGCAAACACACCTGAAATAGAACTGTCTATTTTGAATAATAGATTTCCATCAGCTAACTCAATTCCTGCTTGTTTTGCGTCAATTTTTGATATGTCGATGGTGATCTCTTTTTCAAGGTTCTCATTAAAGCTGATATAGTCGGCAAAAGTTAGAATCCCAGTTTTAGTGTCGTAGACTCCTCCATCAGAAGAAGTGGCAGTAAGTCCTTTTGGTAATTGAATTATTAAATCATGAATTTCAATACTTTTAAAAATTCTATCTAACTCGCTTATGCCGATAGATATCTTTATTTGAAAATTGCTTGTTACAATAGTATCAATTTTTATTACAGCTGGATTAATATTCTCTGAGTCCATATTGAAAGATGCCTCATTATCTATTTCGGCGCTGTATAAGCGAAAGTCATCTTTAATGCTATTAATAAAGATAATATCACCAGGTGTAGTGGTAGGGGGGTCGATACCAAATGTAGCAAGGCTTATAGTTCTTTCTACAGTTTTAGTTTCTGGTGCCGGTATTGCAAGTGGAGGTACTTCGATGTTACTCTTTTCAACACTTCCTTCATCCATAAAAGCATATTCTCCATTGATAATTTTAATTTGCCTGTGATCATCTATGTCAACTATACTTTCTAGGGTAATTGCATCTATACTTATTGGGAAAGCTAAATCTTTTACTTTAATAGCTGAGGTGGAGTCGATATCAGATAAATCGTATCTGCTATCAACACATGTTGTTAAAGACAGTGCTAAAAGTAGTGATAGCAGGAAAACGAAAGTGCTTTTTATTCTAATATCCATGTGAGCTAACTTTGTTATATAAATGTATATCATAATTGATTGACAACCTGCAGTTAAGATTGAAATTACCCTACAAATAGAAAATTTAAACAACTTGAGAGCATTTATTGTTTAGAAAAACATTGAAGTGTTATAAACTATAAAACATAGCAATAGTTAGTTGTCTATATATCAAAGATATAAAAGCAGCCAACAATTACCTTAATCTTATTAGCAACAAATCTACAGAAATGTTTTGTATTGTGGATAAGTTTCTCAAAATATTTGGTAACCCAACTAAACTTAGTTGGGTATCTACTTAAATATTTATAACCATTAAAACATACTAATAAAGTAATAAATCCAATGTGCAGATATTCCTGCAGCAAGACCGCCAAGAGTGTGCGAAATAATGGCTTTACTTGTAAGTTTTCTATATCCCAAAGAGTCTAGCATTGCTGTATGAGTGCTTAAATATCCACTCCAGCACATACCCATTGCTGTAAATACTGCTATGGCATTGCCATCTATCAAACCTTCGGCTTGAAACTTAGGAACTAAACCAAGTGCAGCACCCACTGCTCCAAGAGAAGTGATTGGGAAGGCTATCAATTCTGGATTCTCGAAACCGAATAACCATTCAAAAACAAAGTTGATTTTTCCTGCAAGATAGGGTAGTAGTGCTATTCCTTCATAAGCACTTCCTGTATAGCCCTCAGCACTGGGTCCGAAGGTGAGTATCATAACAAATGTTGAAATAATGAGAACACCTGGAATAATAGCAAGACCTAAATCTACCCCTGTTTTTCCACCATCGAGTATTGAGTTTAATCCCCTTAAAAAAACACTACCCTCAGATTTAAAAGAAATTTCATGCTCATTGCCATCTTCCTCTTCTATTTCTGCATCCAAGTGAGGGTAGGCTTTAAGTGTAAGTCGCTGCATCAGTCTTGTTGAAACAATACTACCTATAATCGACCCTGCCAATCCAATTACGGCAGCAAAACCAAAACCTCTACCAGCCATAAAAATTACTACCACCAATCCCATTCCAAAGGCTGTGCCAAAGTTGGTAAGAGATATTAGTTGATACTTTTTGAAATATCTGTTGAAGTTTTTTTCTTTTGCAAGACTAATAATAGCTGGGTTGTCTGATAAAAATGTCATCAAACCACCCAGTGCAGCCACACCAGGTAGATTAAATATTGGTTTCATGAGTGGTTTCAGCATCACTTCTAGTAGACGCACCACACCAAACTCAGTTAAAAGTTTTCCTAAAGCCCCCGATAGTACGGTTATAGCCATAATATAGAAAACAGTATCGAGTAGTAGTCTATACGAGGTTTGCATTATTGTGTTGAGCATGTTTGGCAAACCCATCCTATTACCAATAAAGGTAAAGGTTCCGAAGAAGAGAATTAAGAAAATTCCTGCCTCTATTCTTCGTTTAATCAGAAAGTTAGATGATTCTTGGTTCATAACTGAAGTTGTAGTGTATATAGTTTTTCGAAATGTTTATTTAGTACCAAATAAAAAAGTTAACACAGTAAATTCATCTTATAGTATCGATATTGTGTATAAAGTGTTGTTTGTAAGTAGTCTAAACGAAACTTAAGTGTTTTATCTAGCCTTTTTAAATCAGCCGCAAAGATACACTCTTTTATAGAGTTAACAAATCAATTTACTTTGATTTTATAAGAGAGTGGGGTTAAATATAATATAACTAGATGACCTAACAGAAGATTTGCATTTATTGGGTAAATCTGTCGACATATTTTTTCGAAGCATTTTGCAACCCTCCGAAATGCCTGAAAGAGTTGAAACTTGCATCTACCATGGTAGATGTACTTTAAAAAACCCATTATTTTGTTTTATTGCCCATATTTGCGTCGTTTATACCATAAAATTCTAATTTCAGAAATAGAATTTTCTTTTTATCAATTAATTTTTTCAAGCTTTGGCTGCTTTTTATCTCTTCAAGACCTATTTATCCTATATTTACAAAAAAACACCGTTTTTCTTATTCAGAAAATCTTAATAGGGCAGTGAGAGCTCTATTTTTATAGCACAAATACCCAATCCACCGCGGTAGATTCAATTTTCAAGACACAAACGACCAATCTACCGCTGTAGATTTAATTTCCAACTTTTTTATGCCGCATCTACGAGTGAATTGTAAAAAACAGAGCTCTGTTATTTACGAATTGATACTTTAGCAATCTTGCAAAGAATATGGGTGTGAGATAAAACGCCTTGTTAGAAACTAAAGCAGATTTTTTCAGTAAGGTTTTAAGTGGGGCTCTATTGCAAAACTGCAAAACAGATGTTGTGGGTTGCCTGGGGGTATATAACAAAAAAAAGCTGCCTATTTAAAGACAGCTTTTATCGTTTTGCGTGATTCGCCTGGGGATCGAACCCAGGACCCCATCCTTAAAAGGGATGTGCTCTACCTACTGAGCTAGCGAATCTACCTGTTGTGCTTTCTTTCAAAAGCGTTGCAAAGGTAAAACATTTTTTTTACTAACCAAAAAATCACGGTGTAAAAATGGCACTTACTTTATTTTATATTTTCAGATTGTAGCTCAATTCTCTTTTTTTAGAATATCTACTTATTTGTTTTCAATAAGTTACATTATATTATTTGAAACGATTACAAATAAAACAATATCTTGTTTTGTATCTATATTTTTTTGAGTTTTCTTTCTAGAGATTCTAAAAAATGGCTCTCAACTTATGGCTATATAATATTGTAAATTACAAAACATCTCTTTTAGACAAAAAAAGGACCAATCTCATCATTTAAGAGAGACTGCTCCTTTTTTTAAGTTTCATTTATTTGCAAAAAGAGAGTTTACACAAGTTTGTATAGCATCTTTATCTCTTCAGCCCATATTTCTGGGTCGGGTGTCTCTAAAATAATAGGCATTTTATCAAAACGGCTATCTTTCATCATCAATTCAAAAAGTGTCATCCCCATTACACCCACACCTATCGAGTCGTGACGGTCAACTTTGGTGCCCACCTCTTTCTTCGAGTCGTTTAGGTGTATTCCTTTAAGGTATTTAAATCCTACAATATCTTCAAACAACTGAAATGTCTCCTTGTACGACTCTTCTGTTCTTATTTCATAACCCGCCGCTAGTGTGTGGGCAGTATCTATACAAACTCCTACACGCGTTTTATCTTCCACCTTATCTATTATGTGAGCCAATTGCTCAAATGTGTGTCCTAAGTTGGTTCCTTGCCCAGCTGTATTCTCTATAACGGCTGTTACACCCTCTGTTTGATCTAAAGCAATATTAATTGATTCTGCAATACGATCGAGGCAAGCATCAATCTCTATTTTGTTGAGATGGCTACCCGGGTGAAAATTAAGTCTATTTATACCCAATTGCTCGCAACGCTGCATTTCGTCTAAGAATGCATTGCGCGATTTATTTAAATTCTCCTCTACTGGATGCCCAAGATTGATGAGATAACTATCGTGTGGTAATACATAGTCCATGTCGAAGCCAAATTCCTCGCATCTCTCTTTAAATAGCTCGATGCTTTTCTCTGTAAGAGGAGCTGCTTTCCATTGTCGTTGGTTTTTTGTGAATAGAGCAAATGCTTTAGCTCCAATTTCGTGAGCGTTTACGGGGGCGTTTTCCACACCGCCTGCTGCACTAACGTGTGCACCTATGAATTTCTTCATATTATATCTGTTTTTAAATTGTTAATCGGTTTAGTATGCTAACAAAAGTACATTATTAATGACTCATTTGAAAAATAAAACAGAACTCTTTTCCTTTTTCTGTTAGTAAAAAAAGATGCGATGTGTCGATTAAAATTTGCTATTTCTTAAATACACAAATCTTAATCTATCAATTATCGGCTGTGTTATTATCTTTTTCAAGATAGCGTAATAAGGCTTCAGATTTGCCTTTTTCGAATTTCAAATTCTCGAACTCTAAAATTGAGTTTGAAAGCTCATAGGATTGTGCTATGGCTCTCTTTTCATTTCTAGATAAGGTTTTAGAATAACTTCTTCGTCCTATAAAATTGATAGTAATGGGGCTATCTTCGAAAGTATAAATAAACTCTGCTACACCATTTTCATCGTTTCCAAAGAACCTAACTATTTCGTAGGTTTTGTTGAGGGTTTTAATTTTATAGTTCAATCCATCTGCAGTTACAGCAAAGCTCTCTGCATAAGAGCCATCGGGTATAGATGCTTTTATTTTATTGTGGTTGAGGTTTATACCACTCAATACACTCTCTAGGTAGAGAATGCCTTTTTCGCTCACACCAGAGCGAAGCGTATTTTGCTCTAATGTTGCTGAAGAGGGAGTTAGCTTTGGTATATAGTTGCCAAACTCTTGATAGTTTTCATCGCGTACAAAATCGAAATTGCCTCGTTGCTCTCTCAGTTTCAGGATGGTAACATCAATCATAGAATCGATGTAAGCTATATTTCTTATGTTTTCGGCTTTCCTAACCCTTTGCATCAAGTCGAAGCCAGCTTTAATCTCATCAAACGATTTAGGGAAGAGTATCTTTATACTATCGATATTAGATTTAGCAACCTCAAAGTTGTTCTCTTTAAGAGCCTCTTCAGCAATGTTTAGATAATCCTTTGCTCTCTTTTTATTGCTATTGCAAGATGCTGTTATAAGCATTATCACAATCAATACAAGTTGACAACACTGTTTATATCTACTGATATTAAAAATCATCTTCATCTTTCTCTAAAAATAGTTTTATACTACAAAATTAAGAGAAAAAGATGGGCAAACGGTCTAATTATTGTATTTTTGCATACAATAACAGATATTCAATACATGTTTATTTCACAAGAAGTTATAAATCAGCACTTAAGCAAGCCTATTTTTGGCACACTATCCGAAGCCGCCGATGAGTTGGGTTTAGAAACATACCTAATCGGAGGTTTCGTTCGTGATATATTTCTCTATCGAAAGTCAAACGATATAGATGTAGTTACAGTAGGTAGTGGTATAAAATTAGCCAAATTGGTAGCTAAGAAGCTAGGAAAAAATGTAAGAGTTACCGTTTTCAAAAATTTTGGAACGGCACAGATCAAATACAAACAGTACGAACTGGAGTTTGTGGGTGCACGAAAAGAGTCGTACTCGCGCGAGTCTCGAAAGCCCACAGTAGAGGACGGCACAATAGAGGATGACCAAAATCGCAGAGATTTCACTATCAATGCGCTAGCACTTTGTCTAAACAAGGATAGATTTGCCCAGCTAGTCGACCCTTTTGGTGGCATACAAGACATGGAAGATCTTACTATAAAAACTCCTCTCGACCCCGATATCACCTTTAGCGACGACCCCTTGCGCATGATGCGTGCCATTCGTTTTGCTACACAACTAGGTTTCGATATATTTCCCGATACATTTGATGCTATTGAGCGTAACAAAGAGCGAATAAAAATTATTTCGAAAGAGCGCATAGTAGACGAGCTCAACAAAATAATGCTCTCCCCAAAGCCCTCTGTAGGTTTTGTGTTGCTCGATAAAACTGGCTTATTAGATATTATCTTTCCCGAGCTAGTAGAGCTTAAGGGGGCTGAAACAAAAGATGGAGTGGGGCACAAAGATAATTTTTATCATACCCTCACCGTGCTCGACAATATATCGAAAACAACCAACAAACTGTGGTTGAGATGGGCAGCACTCTTGCACGATATTGGCAAACCTGCCACAAAACGATGGGAACCAAAACATGGATGGACTTTTCACAACCACGATTTTATTGGTATGAAGATGATACCAAAGATATTTCGTAGAATGAAGTTGCCCATGAACGATAAAATGAAATATGTTCAAAAAATGGTATCGCTTCATATGCGCCCCATGCAGTTGGTAGAAGAGGAGGTTACAGACTCGGCAGTTCGTCGTCTTCTTTTTGATGCAGGCGATGATATAGATGAATTGATGCAACTTTGCGAAGCCGATATCACCTCTAAGAATCCACACAAGGTGCGTAGATTTCTTCAAAACTTCAAAATTGTACGATCAAAACTGAAAGAGATTGAAGAGAAAGATCGTGTGCGTAATTTCGAACCGCCTATAGATGGCAACGAAATTATGCAGCTTTTCAATCTTGGACAAACTCCCATGGTAGGAAGATTAAAATCGGCTATCAAGGATGCAATATTGGATGGTGTAATTCCAAATGAATACGAAGCGGCACATCAATTTTTATTAAAAAAAGCAGAAGAGCTGGGCGTAAAGCCTGCTTCTTTAGAGTCTGATAAAGATAATAAGTGAGGTTTTTGATAAACTATTAATAGTATGCTAGCCGAAAACCGTTTTGGACGAAGAGTTTTTAAAGCAACTAGCCTAAAACCCAATAATTAATTTGTATATTTGTGTTACAAACATCACTTTTAATAGGATTGTTGAATGGAAAAAAACAGAACAATATTAGCCACAGCTGCATTTCTGCTACTTTTCTTTGCAAGTTGCAAGACTAGTAGCGAAGACATTCCCTTGAAGGACAACCAAGTGAAATTTGACACTTTGACTGTTGAGAAAAGGCAACATTTAAATAACGATACGGCAAATCCATATTGCGATTTAAAGGTACATTTTGTATATCCCTCTGCTAGCAATGAAGTTAGCTTGCAGAGGCTGCACCAACTTTTTATTCGCAACACCTTTGGCACCGCCTTCGACGATCTTACACCCAAGGAGGCAATAGACAAGTACACAAACAATTTTGTGCAAAACTATGAATCAGATGCACGTGTTTTTCAAAGAAAACTAGAGGACTTAGAAAATCATCCAGAACTCGTTCCTCAAAATTTAGACACCTATCACGAGCAAGCCCTCCAATCGACCCACTTCTACACCTATCTCGAAGCTTTATCTAGCAACGTTCATTTCAATAAAGGCAATCTGTTGTCGTTTCAAGTAAATCGTATAAACAAAAAAGGTAGCTCTGCTACCTATAGTGCCTACCACAACTACGTAATTAACTTAGAAACAGGAGAATTGGTTACTGAAAACGATTTGTTCGTTGGCGGATACGATGTTGCATTGCAACAGCTATTTGCATCAAAACTAATGCAACAAAACAATGTAAACAATATCTACGACTTAGAAGAGCTAGGCTACTTTGGTATTGAAGAGATAATGCCTAACCGAAACTTCCTTATAGATGAAAAAGGAGTAACTTATATTTTCAACAAAGGTGAATACTCGGCCTATTTACTAGATGCACAAGAGATCTTTATTCCATTCGAAGACATTTCAGTTTTACTAAGGGGAAACACCTTAGTTTCAAAATTAGCAGAACAATAAAACAACATAGTGAAAACAATTCAAAACTACTTTCCATCGCTTACCAACAAACAGCTCAGTCAATTTGAAGCATTGTTTGATTTGTATACCGAGTGGAATGCAAAAATAAATGTGATATCTCGCAAAGATATTCAAAATCTATATGTGCACCATGTGTTGCACTCATTGGCAATAGCCAAGTTTGTCAGTTTCTCGCCTCAGAGCCGCATATTGGATGTGGGTACAGGAGGGGGTTTTCCTGGTATTCCATTGGCTATATTTTTTCCCGAGTTAGAATTTGTGATGATAGATAGCATTGGCAAAAAAATAAAAGTGGTAAACGAAGTGGCACAAGCAATTTCCCTCACTAATGTTGAGGCTATACATAGACGCATACAAGATGAGAAACGCAAATACGATTTCGTTGTTAGTCGTGCTGTAATGTCTATGATAGAATTAGAGAAATTGGTGCGCAAAAACATTGCTCCTACACAAAAAAATGCTCTTAGCAATGGGCTCATCTGTCTTAAAGGAGGCGACTTAACAGACGAACTTAAACCATTTAAAAACATAGTAGAATCATTTCCACTAACAGACTATTTTTCAGAACCTTTTTTCGAAACAAAAAAATTAGTTTATTTACCTATTAATTAATAAAGTATAAAGAGGAGACATTCTTTCTTCAAGTTGAAAGAAAGTCTTATTTTTGTGCATGCCCTTATGCTAAAAAACAACTGTGGCATTAATAAAACTGGTTTTAAAACAAAATGAACATAAAAATATTTGAATTTAATCCGATAGCTGTAAACACTTACGTTTTGTATGACGAGACAGGCGAATGCGTTATTATTGATGCAGCATGTTTCTTCCCAAACGAACAACAAGAGCTTCTTAAATTTATCAATGAAAAGAAATTAGTGGTCAAACACTTATTAAACACACACTTGCATTTCGATCATGTTTTTGGTGTAAACTTTATAGAAGCACAGTTTGATGTGAAAATGAAGGCGCACAAAGCAGATAAGTTTTTGTTGGCAAATATGGAGCAACAAATGGCTATGTTTGGATTTCCTGCCAATGGCGATTATATACCCACGCTTACAAATTATATAGATGAAAATGATATAATAGAATTTGGCAATCAAAAACTTACTATAATGCATGTGCCTGGCCATTCGCCGGGTAGCCTTGTTTTCTACAACAAGCAAGAGGGGGTGGTTGTATCTGGCGATGTATTGTTTAATGGTAGCATCGGACGTACCGACCTTCCTCAAGGAGACCATAACTCATTGATAGATGGAATAAAAAGAAAAATACTTACTTTGCCAGACAATACAGTTGTATATCCCGGACATGGTCCTGCTACTTCTGTAGAGGGAGAGAAAAGAATAAACCCTTTTTTACAATAAACAAAACTACTCGAAAAAACAATAGAGATTAATAATACACACAAAAAAATTATATTTAGATTATGAAAATGGAACACTTTAAATCTCGACACATTGGAATTACTGCTGAAGAGCAAAAAATAATGTTAGACGCCATTGGGGTTTCTACATTAGATGAATTAATAGAACAGACTATTCCAGCAGATATTCGCTTATCAGAGCCTATGGATTTGCCAAAAGCTCTTACCGAATTAGAATATGCCGAGGTGATAGCTGAGAAAGCAGCTAAAAATAAAATTTTCACCTCATACATTGGTACAGGTTGGT
This sequence comes from Bacteroidales bacterium, assembly GCA_012840785.1. Lineage (GTDB taxonomy): Bacteria > Bacteroidota > Bacteroidia > Bacteroidales > Dysgonomonadaceae > UBA2632. Next base: position 1,413 of record DUVZ01000108.1, on the reverse strand, counting down.
ACGATACCATCACACCTGCGGCTATTTATCGCAATGTTTTCGAAAGCCCAGGATGGTATACTTCATACACACCCTATCAAGCCGAAATATCGCAAGGCAGATTAGAAGCACTGCTTAATTTTCAAACAGCAGTGAGCGAACTCACAGGATTGCCTTTGGCAAATAGCTCTTTGCTCGACGAAAGTACAGCTGGTGCAGAAGCTGCATCTATGATGTACGACTTAAGAAATAGAGACCAAAAAAAGGCAGAGGTTAATAAACTATTTGTCGACCAACACCTTTTCCCACAAAACCTATCCGTTATTCGCACTCGCATGGAGCATGTTGGTATCGATATGGAAGTAGGCGATTACAAAACGGTTGTTTTAGACGAAACATACTTTGGTGCTATTGTTCAATATCCAAATAACAATGGAAATGTTGATGATTATAGCAGCTTTGTAGAGAAAGCACACGCTGTAGATTGTAAAGTGGCAGTTGCAACAGATTTAATGGCATTGGTTATGCTAACACCTCCGGGAGATTGGGGTGCCGACATAGCTTTTGGTAGCAGTCAAAGATTTGGTATACCCATGTTTTTTGGTGGACCATCGGCTGGTTTCTTTGCAACAAGAGACGAGTATAAACGTCAAGTGCCAGGTCGAATCATAGGTGTATCAAAAGATGCTTATGGTAAGGAGTCGTACAGAATGGCATTGCAAACACGCGAACAACACATTCGACGCGACAAAGCAACATCAAACATCTGTACAGCTCAAGCTCTATTGGCTACCATGTCATCTTTCTATGCTGTGTATCACGGTCCAGAAGGATTGAAGAATATATCTAACAGAATTCACTCAATTGCATCATTTGTTGCTCATGAGTTGAACGAATTGGGGTTTGAGCAAACAAACGAACTCTTCTTCGATACACTAAAAATAGTACTTCCTGAAGATATAAAGCAAGAAACATTAAAAGACAATGCAGAAGAGAGAGGTATCAATTTACGCTATTACGATACCGGAGAAGTAGGCATCAGTATTGACGAAACTACCAACCAGTACCGCATACAAGAATTATTGGCAGTATTTGCTATGACCGTTGGAAGCTCAAAAGAGTTTGTGATAAAAGATTTAGATACTCAATTGACTATACCAAAAGAGCTATTGCGTACATCTGAATTCTTAACGCACCCCAACTTCAATAGCTATCACACAGAGACAGAGCTTATGCGTTACATCAAACGCTTAGAGAAAAAAGATATTTCATTGGCACACTCAATGATTTCGTTGGGTTCGTGTACTATGAAACTCAATTCGGCTTCGTCGCTACTTCCATTAGGAAACCCAGGCTTGCAACGCATCCATCCCTATGCTCCAGCCGATCAAACACAAGGCTATCAGGAAATTATAGACGAACTTTCGGCTATGT